>NZ_QORY01000004.1:0-26999 GCF_008368755.1 Bacillus sp. AR2-1 | reverse complement strand
ACATTTGTAGTCTAGATTTGTTTAATAATAAACCTATTTTAAGTAATTTATTCCAATGTTAAAATAGGGGTTGCGAATTTAAGATTACAAATGTAGTATC
Organism: Bacillus sp. AR2-1; assembly: GCF_008368755.1. NCBI lineage: Bacteria > Bacillati > Bacillota > Bacilli > Caryophanales > Bacillaceae > Bacillus > Bacillus sp. AR2-1. The sequence goes on along the minus strand of NZ_QORY01000004.1, from coordinate 26,899 downwards.
GACATTAGGATTACGATTGTAATCGAAGGAAGGAGGAAATTGGAAACGTGAAAAAAATACCTAAGATATCTGAAGCTGAGTTAGAAGTAATGAAAGTCCTTTGGTCAAAATCTCCACAAACGGCTAATGAAATAATTCAAGCTCTTGAAGGACAAATGGATTGGAATCCAAAAACGGTTAGAACATTAATTAATAGGCTAGTGAAAAAACAAGTGATTTTTTCTCAGCAGAAAATAGGAAGAACGTATATGTATGGCCCTTTGATCTCACAAGATGATTATTTACAAGTAGAAACAAAATCTTTTATTAAACGTTTTTATGGTGCTGCTTTAAAACCTTTACTTGTTAATTTTTTACAAGAAGAAAAGTTATCTTCAAAAGAGATCGATGAGCTCAAACGTATTCTAGATGATAAAAATAAAAATAATCAAAAGGAGGGAGAATAATTGTAATGGATATGTTAATACATACGTATCTCTCTACTCTTTTTGATTGGTTATTAGAAACTACTATTATGGCCAGTATATTGGTAGGTTTTATCTTATGTGTCAAAGTTCTACTAAGGAATCAACTAACAGCAAGATGGCATTACGCATTGTGGTTAATTCTGATTGTAAGATTAATTTTACCTTGGTCACCGGATAGTTCTTATAGCCTATACTCCATACTTTCACATGGATATGTAACTTCTACTTCTCTAATTCAGAAAGAAGCGAACGTTTCTGATTTAAAAGTGATGAATGAACCTGCAAAGTATGCTGTTAATTCGAATGATTCCAATAAATCATTGGTTGAATCGAGTTCCAAAGAAAAGGTTGCCAAACACATATCTATGTATGAAATCTGTTTATATGTATGGATATTAGGTGTTTTTTGTTTAGGGGCTTTAACACTAATTGCAAATAGACGTTTATATTTATACATACAAAAGCAACCAATTATAACAGATGAAAGAATTTTAAATATTTTCGAAGGTTGTAAAGAAACGATGTCTATAAAAGAGGATATTCCTGTGCAATTAGCCGGAAAGATTGCTAGTCCGACACTCCTTGGATTTAGAAAACCTAGAATATTATTATGTGAGCAGCATATACAACGATTAAATGATAATCAGCTACGGTTTATTTTCTATCATGAATTAGCTCATTTTAAACGTAAAGATGTTGGGGTTAATTGGCTTATGCATCATTTGCTTATACTAAATTGGTTTAATCCAATCCTTTGGTATGCCTATTATTCAATGCGCGAAGATCAAGAAATTGCATGTGATGCATTGGCTCTTACCTTTATTGATTCGGAAGAAAAAATCGAATATGGGCATACAATTATTACATTATTAGAACACTATTCAAATTATTATCAAATGCCTAGTTTAGCAAATCTAAGTAAAAATAAAAAAGCATTAAAAAGGAGAATTGTTATGATTAAAAAATTCAATAAAAAATCGTATCGTTGGTCAGCTTTAGGATTGACAGCTGTATTAGGTATATCTGCTTTTTCTTTAATGAATGCAAGTGCTGAGGAGCTTAAGAATGAATCACAGGCCACAAAAAATAAAATTGAACAAGCCGCTAAACCAGAAGAAATGAATAATCTTGAAAAAAGTAAGGCGGAAGAAGTCGCAAAACAATCAGAAATGGACAAGCTTGAAAAGAGTAAGGCAGAAGAAGCCGCAAAACAATCAGAGATGGACAAGCTTGAGCAAAGTAAAAAGAACACAGAGATTTCTGAAGCAGCAGTACTTAAACTTACCGAGAAACAAAAGCAATATCTTAAATCTAAAGGTCTTCCATTGAAGCAAACTTCTAAAGAATCTGAAGTTACGGGGCGTATGTTAGTTTCTCTAGTGAAACCTGTTGATAATGGAGATGGAACAGGATTTCAGCCAGACCATGTTGGAGAAGTTGATATAATTCACGCAGATGAATATCAAAACAAATATGGTAAAGAAGATTATGTAGCATTTGCTGCATGGGAATAAGTCTAGTTATATTACCAACAATCTAAGATGAATTTATGCTTATAATTAATAGAAAGCGTCATTCTTTTTATAGAAATCTATAGGAAGGATGGCGTTTTTATTTAAAAATGAGTTTCATTTGTTTGCTAAAAAATGTCGGTGAGATATATTTATCCATCAAGAATTATTTGGCAAGCGTATCAAAATATTAATTCTGTAGGCAAAAGTTCATAGAACACCAAAACTTGGCTTGATGGGCGTAGTAAGGCAGGTTCTATTTGCATTTGTTAGATACCTCATAGAAATTTATACTAAAAGGATGTTTTTCTGTACCTAATTGTGTTTGTTGATAATTGGAAGTAAAATGTTGTCATACATGCTTTTACAGTTATAATCCGTGGTGATGAGCTTAGCCTTTAATTGTGTTGTAAGCAGTTATTAAACCTTAATCAACTATTATTTTCAATTGAATACTAAGTAATAAAATATTATGGAAATTGGTTAAAGAGTGGATTTTAAATGCCTTTTCTATTGTACCTTTTTGTTTTTTGATGAAAAGAAGCGAGCTTGATATAATCAATAAAATTAACCGAGTGTGCTTGCAAATAAGAATAGTATGATAGCAATTGATAAAAACAGGTATATTATATAAATTGTCAGCAACATATATCATCCCTTTCTATTGATATATGTAGCATACAAACATAATCTGTAGTATGTATGGAGTTTATGGGTAGTTATTGAAATTATTATTATAACAGTCTTTTAGTTGTGAGAAAGAATAGGAGAATCAACCATTACTTATTAATTTTACATCGTTATTTTTGGAAAACAGAATGTGTTTTACTGTCAGTTTTCCTATGTTATAAGTAAATTATATATACAGAAAGGTGATATGATTATGTACTGATATGAAAGTAACGGGGAACGAGATTAAGAAAAGTGACATGAATCAATTACCGAAATGGAATGAAATTTTAGTTATAGTACTTTTACTTTTAAGGCAGTCAGTGGTTTATTAGTTTTTATTTCGACTATTTTTATAAAATAAAAGCATTTTTATCTTAATATGAATTGTTTCCAAAAATAAAAAAGAATCTAGTGGCATTTCTAGATTCTTTTTTATTATATTATTTTATAATCCTAAAGATATGTAACATATATTTTTTTTCAAGTTCGCTGGATTCTTTGTTGCCTTTAATATAGCATATTTGGAGAGATTGTTCTTTTGATACATAAGGTAATTGAACTGCTTAAGCTGACTGAGAGATAAAGTAACCTTTCAAAAAATTAATTGGTGATAGCATATATTTTTACTGTAAATTGCTGATTTGCACCATTTGGATTTGCGATATAGTATTTAAAATTTGTATCTGCTGCAGTCCTGGACTCATTTGAAATATTGCTCCAACTAACACGATCTAGACCCAGAGAAACATCAACCATAATATTGAAAGAGATACTGTCAGAAGTCTCTCCCTGGGTAGGTTCAATAATCCATTTTAAACCCATTGTCCCTGGGGGTAAATTATTTATACTAAAGTTTTGGCTGGATCGGTTTTTTTCTCCAGGCAATGGCTTAGGGTCAGAAGAAATTTGGGAGATTAATATTTCTTTTTCATTAACGTTTATCCCATTTAATTTAATGATACTATCTATTAAACCTGGCCCTGGAAAATCAGCTGCAATGATACCAGCATGTTTGATCCCACCTTGTAGTATGAAATCTGTCCCCATTGTATTCATTCCACCATAAAATACTTGACCATTTGTATCACGAGGGAAGTCTTTCCATGCATTTGTTGAGTTTTTTTGAATTAACTGTAGTTTACTACCAGTATCTCGATTTTCCTTTCCACTTGCAACAAACCAGGGATAATAATTATTCCATAATGCTGTAGCGCCACCCGTACCACTAAAATGGTTGAGATAGATATGACTATTGTTAGAGTCTTTATTTGCCTTTAGAAGGTGGTTTTTTACTGCATTCCATTTTTCATATATTCCATCCGGTCCTGTGCTAACTTCAAAATTATCTTGGATATTTAATGATTCATAATTAATACCGTATTCTTGAGATGCTGGGAAGTTTTGTAGTATTACAATTTTTCCGCGGATATCTCCTAACTTAGGGTTATTTCTTTCTGAAAATGGAATAGAATTAGGTTCCCAAAAGTAGGACGCATTACGGTCTTTATAACTTTTAAATATCTCCTCAAATGACTGTGAGCCGTTCTCTGGATCAGTTTCCTCTTTTAAGCGCATTAAAATTGTTTCATGAGGGTTTTCCCTTAAAAATTGGATTGTTTCTTTTAATACATCTTCAAACATAGCTTTTTGATTTACAATACCATGCTGCATGGCAAAAGAATTTTTCACACGTTTCACACGCATATCTACATAACGTATCCCTGCATTGAATTGCTGAGACAGGGGCATTGTTTGATTTCTTGTCAAATTCTCATCAATAAAACTTGCTCCATGTAAAGCCATTGAACCATGAGTACCTGGAATAGATAATTCGCTTATTCTTTTTGTATCTTCTAACTTTGACATCCATGTTGGATTTCGATAACCTAAATCAGGCTCATAGGAATAACCTGGGTGTCTATCAGCAAATACTATTGAAGTTGTACATAAACTCGCTAGTGTAAAACAAGTAAGAATCCCGAATTTTAAGTGTTTTTTAATCTTTATTTTTTTCATTATATCGCTCCTGATTTTAAATAGATTAGTCTTATACAATAATTTAGGAACTTTCATCATATTAATAAAGTCTAGTACAGAAATAATAGAGTTTATTAATTGAAAAATTTTATTTGTATAAATAGGGCCAAATTTTCAATAGGTACCAAAAGGTTTATAAAGTTAAAAAGAAAGTAAGGCAAATAAGATAATATATTAGCTATCATATGAGTTACTATTGTCATTTACCTTAAAATATTGTGTTAGCTTTAAAATTTAGAGAGGGATATTCTCATTTAGATTTACTCAAAAGCCATCGTGCACTGGGAACATAAGTTTAGAAATGTAATCATACAGGGGGGAAGGTCAAGATAATCATGTGCAAGTTTAGTAAAATAAAATAATTCACATGTAAAATGATGAAAAAGTATATTATCATACTTCATGTGCTTTATCAGACATACAATTTAAATCTACTTTATACAAAGAAAACAGAAGTCTTAAACTAGACGTCTGTTTTCCAAAATACAATGAATTACTGAAATTAGTAAGATCTACATGATTCTTAATTTTAATTAACATAGATTTTTATTTGTTAAGAAATTATGTGGCAAAATTATATGCATTCCATATCTGAGATCAAAAGACTTTTGGGGAGAGTCTCACTCGTATTACTGCATTAAAGTTAGAAATAGACTTGTTACATATAATATCATTTTAGAAAAATTTACGAATAATACTTCTCTGTAAGCCTAAATAATACCTACAAGCTTATTTTTCATTAAAGCTTAAACTAACTGCAGTAGCAATAGATTGTCCTGCATGTTCCCAACTTCCATCGATAACTTTTCCAAGCTGCTGACCGAGTGAATTTAAATCATTTGGATTAACAGGAATTCCGTTATATGCAGCAAGAATTGATAAAAGTGGAGCTACAATTGGTGTCCAGCCGCCTCTATCAATATGAAATTCGAATCCCGTTACCTCACCATCTTTTTTTGTGAATTTATAGTAAAGTTGATCATCTGGACGGAAGCTTAAATGATGAGAGATTTGTCCGTATACATCTTTACCAGCTGCACCTCGATCCACAACTTCAATTTCTTTTACATTAAATTCATGCTCAAATACTTTTATTTTTTTTACTTCGGGACCATTTAATGCAGCTTGAACAGCCGTTTCTAGATTATTTTGTGCAAACGGTTGAATACTAACTTGTGATTCCTGTTGTTGGATAGGAGCAACTGTCTCAGCAGCAAATACTGATGTTGTAGGTAATGCACCTGTAGCTAATGTTGCAGCCAGAGCAGTTGCTGTAATGATTTTCTTTTTCATAATTTTACTTCCTCCTTTTTAATGTAAGATAATAAACTATAAATTACTGACAGATAAATTATTTCTATACATAGATAGAAAAACATTATTGTGGGTAATGGAAGTTAGACTGACAGATAATTTATATGATAATAGTATCAATATGTGTTTGATTTCTCAATTTTCAGTCAATGTATTCAATATTAACCAATTTTAAGTAAGTTTTAGAGGGTAAATCTCTAATAGCAATCTAGAAACATGGCAATATTAGAGTGGAAATGAAATGATAATCATAAAATATTCAATTAATATCAAAAAAATATAAAAAATTTCACATATATTTTTAGATTATTTGATTTTATTGTAATGTACAGAATTATAAATGTTTATGTAAGTTAAAAATGAAGAATATTAAGGTGATGGTTAAAATTAACGAAATGTTCAAGGTTTCAATCTCAAAATATGAATATTAGTTATATAATCATTTTAAGGGGATAATTCACCCCTTCCTCTAATGTTGTTGTTTACAAGTCTATAGTTCCAATGTGTTGAAGCTACGATAAAAAGAACTTGTAATTATATATTACAAGTTCTTTTTGTTTTGATTTTTTTGAAAGAAACCTTAACTAGTTATGTTTTTCATATTTTATCAAGAGAACGGTAGAATTCTATCAGAAGTATATGTACATTATCGTAAAATAAATAGTAATTTGTATATAAACTAAGTGATTCTTAATCGTATTCTAATAACAGAAGGAAAGACCAACTAAAAATATAGTTGGTCTTTCCTTTAAGTTGGTGTAAAAACAAATAAATAAAAGATAGGTGAGAATTAATGCTGCTAAGCAGTATTGATTCTGAATTAACTATAACACACTTCCTAAGAAGTAGTTGTGTCGGTTGATTGAACATTCATCCTTCCTTTTTTATCAAATAAGTATCTAAGATACATCACTTAATTGACAAGGGATGCATTTTAATCGAGACATAGATCAATGCTCAAAATTTAGAAAGTAAATAACGAAATGTTCGAAGTGACAGAAACCTGCTAACATCGATGTATTTACCAGCTTTCTTAGTAGGCTTTGTCAGTAGTTCCTACACTGAGAACTGAAGTATCTTGTGCGTTGACGTAACTTCGATAAGTATGGGGCGATAAAACATATTTTTTAAAATGCCCCTTAAACTAATTATAAATCTTTTTTTGCATATATCTTCAGTGAAATTATCATTGATATAATACTAATAACTATTGAAATGAGACAAGGCATCCATGCCATGATAATTGATGGGAATGGAAGAGGGAGTGTGAAATTCAGATGGCTCAACTGAATTTCTTTTATAAGAGTAGGAGCTACAAAAGGTGTCAAAAAGACAACAATAAAAGAAATCATTCTTGTTTTATCAAAACCAAATTTAAATTGGAAAGGGAGTAGTATTCCAAACAAAATACTAACAACTAAGAATGTTATTCCGAGAGCGTTTATACTAAGATTCTCGATACCAGATGGTATAATAATTGAAGTTATCATTCGAATAATTGAGGCACAAAGAAAAACTACCAATAGAAAGAGATATTTTGCTTTTACAAAGGCACTTCTAGTATATGGTGTTGCACAAAGTAGTGTTGCTCCTTTGTATTGGTCTTCGAACTTGGATATTGTACCAAACAAAATATGTTCCATAAAAACTACTGTTAAAAGAAAACCAATAAGCCCACCATCGTTAAGTTTTAATTGAGTAGAAAGATAGATTGGTGCAATGGCTGCAAAAACGAGTAAAATAGAAAAATATTTTTTGACTAACATTATGTCTTTTACAACAAGATTAATAAGCATATGTATTTCCTCCAATATAAGAAAGCATTATATCTTCTATAGTTGGTCTTTCCATCAAAACACCAGGCATAAGCCGGCAAACATCATCTATTTTATGAGTAATCCCTTCAAATCCATATTTAGTTTGACTCAAATTCAAAAAGAGTTTTTCTGTTTGATTATTAATCAATTGATTATCACCTTTTACTAATGCATGTGTTTCCACTAGTGCATCTTTTTCTTCATCAATTAATATTTGACCATCATCTATTAAAATAATCATATCTGCTATTTTATCTAGATCTGAGGTAATATGAGTAGAAAAAAAGACACTCTTTCCTGGTTCTTTCATAAAATCTAGAAGTATGTCTATTAGTTCACTTCGAACCAATGGATCAAGTCCACTTGTGGGTTCATCCATTATTAATAAATCTGCGTGGTGGGATAAAGCTAGAGCAACTGCAAATTTCATTCGCATTCCTTTGGAGAGGGTAGAAATTTTTTGTCCTAGATTTAAATTAAATCGTTTAATATACTTTAAAAAAACTTGCTCATCCCATCCAGTATAGGAAGGGGCGATTACATTCTTCATTTCTTTTAATGTTAATTCATCGTAAAAGTACCCTTCGTCTAACACGACACCAATTTTATTTTTGGATTTTCGTTCATGTTTATCTATATCCTTTTCTAAAAAATTAATTTTACCCGAATCTTTGAGTACGAGCCCGAGGATAGCTTTAATAGTAGTAGTTTTCCCAGAACCATTAGTACCAATAAAACCAGTTATACAGTCCTGGTTAAGTGAAAATGTCACGTCTTTTAATGAAAAATTCTCATAAGCTTTGTTTAGATTCTTCACTTCTAACACTGCATTCATTCTTCATTTTCCTCCTTTAAGATTAAATCTAACATCGAATAGAGTTCCTTATTATGGATTCCAATACTTCGAGCCATTTTGCACACTTCTGTCAATTTTACTTCAACCATATGACGCTTAGATTCCATTAATAATTCCAAGTTTGTAGATGCTACATAAGTACCTTTTCCAACCCTGGTAACGATAAAACCTTCGGATTCTAGTTCCGCATAAACTCTTTTTGTGGTTAACATACTTACATGTAAATCATTAGCCAATACACGGATTGATGGTAATTGTTCACCTTCCGTTAATTCATTATTAAATATAGAATCTTTAATTTGTTCCTTTATTTGTTGATATAAAGGTTGATTTGATGCATTATTTAAAATAATTTTCATTTAAATACCTCTCCATCGACAAGTGTGACTGTCTATGATGCACACCATACACACCATACACAGTTAAGATTATAAGTTATTGAAAATGGTTTAACAAGTTATCTTGTTATAAAGTTCACAAAATTTTCATTTTAGGAAAATCTATAACGAAATCCTCATATAAATTTCTTACTTTTTTTATTAATATAATGCTAAAATCTTAAGTTTTAGATACTGGGGTAGAGGACCTTAAATGGTGGAATTATATTAATGACTTGTGAGACATATGAAAAGGAGTAATAAATATGTAAAAATGGGGGTTAAGGATAGATAAAAACAAGCTATTGCTTCATTGCTGAAGTTGATAGCTTGTTTATCAAGTTCATCTATAAAATTTTGTTTTTTTGCTATTTTTTAAAATAATACTAGTGAATATTCCAAGAATGAAAGGAATTGAGAAATAGAGATAAGAAAATTGATGTGTAAAATAAAAGAGAAGAAATAAGATAACTATTGCTAGTAGCCTAATCACTTTAAAAATAAATAGAATTTTGTTTGCTTGCATAAATATCCTCCTCTAAAACCTTAAATTCATTTTTAAAACAATAGCATTTTTTACTGTTTTTATATTGTTATTAGTTGATCTAATTATTCATTAAATATTTCTCTCATCAATAAAATATAGTTTGCTGTTTATCAAGTTAAGCTTTCATTTTAATTAAGTTATGTCTAATAATATTAAGGTTTATTTATATATCCTCTGAATGAACTTTTTAAATATTTATTTGGATATAAATCATTAATCATTGCGTATGGGCTTCCATTCCAGTATCTTACTACAGGTGTCCATAGTCTATGACTTTTAAGCCATTGCATTGTGTATTGCTGTAATAATTGATTATCTGTCAGCTTCTCTTTTTCCTCAATTGTCCACTGTAAGGCATCTAGCGCTTTTTCTCTCGTCCAAAAACCATTTGGTGTCATTTTAAATTCCCATTCTTTAAATTGATTTGGATATAAATCATTAATCATTGCATATGGACTATCATTCCAATATAATTGACAGGCTCCGCTCAATCCTGATTGAACTAACCATTTATTGTCGTATATATTCTTCAATTGATCCAGATTTAATTTTTCTTTTTCTTCAATTGTCCATTTTAGTGCTTGTAATGTTTTTTCTTTCGTCCAAAACTTATTAGGAGCCTTCTTAAATTCCCATTCTTTAAATCGATTTGGATATAAATCATTAATCATCGCATACGGGCTTCCATTCCAAATCACCCTTAAAGGTGCACTTAGTCGATGTTTAATTAACCATTTTTGCCCATAAATTTGCAAGAGTTTTTGTGGTGGTAATTTTTCCTCTTCTTCAATTAACCATTTTAATAATTTTAAGGCCTTTTCTTTTGTCCAAAAATTTAATGGTGTCATTCTAAATTCCCATTCTTTAAATTGATTCGGATATAAATCATTAATCATTGCATATGGACTATTATCATATTTGTGCTTCAATACACCCCGTAATCGATACTTTGCAATCAATTTGTTATTCCAATTCTGTTTTATCTCTTCTTCATTCCAACTCAAAATTTTTGTTACTAAATACTTTGTTACTCTTCTGGCCATTTGATTATTTCTATCTAATTTCCAAGTATTTGGTGGAAATCTATTTCTTTTTCCATCTAATATCTCTTGATAGATGTCCTCTATAGTATTTATGTTTGTCTGCATCTTATAACCTTCTTTTAATTGTATATATAGTTAAGCAGATTTAAATGTTAGGACTTTCGTCCGAACTATTAAAAATGTAAACTTTGTCTTAACTTAGAAAATATGATGCTTAATCAAATCATAGTAATGTAAAATAAGAATTACCTATAGAAAATATATAGTCTAGGGCAAATGAAAGAATAGATTTGTAAAATATAAATTTCAATTCATAAAAGACATCAATCTGAAAAGAAAGATGTCTTTTATTTAATAGTATTACGGTTTATTTAATTACTTTCCATAAAGCTAATGAGAAAATCCAATTTGGATCACCGTATCCTTGATAACTTTGAACTGCTTCATAAATTTTACCTTGATGTTCTACTCTATCTCCTTTTTTATATGCAGCATACGAATCCCATGCCTTATACTCAGAAGAGGGGGTATCTTTTGTTGTGATTTTGATTTCATTACTCGCAACTGAAACTTTTCCTTGAGTATCTATAGCTTTTACCATATAGCTATATTCAGTACTAGCCAGTAAATTTTCATCTGTATAGTAAGTTGAAGGACTTGTAGCTATTTTCGTACCGTTACGATAAATCTCATACTCTTTTATACCAACATTACTTATGGATTCTTCCCATATTAAATGAACACTGTTTGTAGTAGTTTCTGATGCTTGTAATCCTGTTGGAGCTGTTGGAGCTGTTTGTTCTGGATTCCCTTCCTTTGTTGTAACTGAAACTTCATTGCTACTTTTTGACTTATTTCCTGCAGCATCAGCAGCTATAATTGTAAAATTATATTTTGTATTGGCTTGTAACCCCGCATCTTCATAACGTGTTGTTTTTGTTGTTCCTACTTTTTTTCCATCACGATAAACTTCATATTCTTTTACACCAATGTTATCTGTGGAAGCTTCCCACTGTAGCTCAACAGTTGTTGCTGTTTGATTAACTGAACGTAGATTAGAAGGAGCTGTTGGAGCTATTATGTCAATTTCAGTATTACTATTAAAAGCAGAAAATAGTTTAGAGAAGGCACCATCTTCTACATCGGGTAATCCGGAAGCATCTCCAGTTGCCTGACCAATTTGCCAACTTTCAGTAGCTTTTTTATCACGATACACTGACCACATACTAATTTCCCCAATACCTTTTTCTTTGGCAAATTGGAACAATTCTTTTGCATTATTTAATGTGAAAGTTTCATTTTGAGTATCGTTTTTTCCGATCATAGGTGTAACAGCAATCATTTTCCAAATGTCAGAATCTTTAATAGTATCTTTATATAAATTAGTTAACTGTCCATGCAAGCTATTAATAGCATCTATTGCAGCTTGTCCCATTTGTTGGTTTTGTTGTCCGTAATCCATAGTCATAATATTAATAGAATTTAAATCTACATCATGTTTTATAGCGCTTTGAATCACATTTATCCCATCATTAGTTAGGCCATAGGGCATTACTGGTAAGGTATAACCAATTTTTACATCTTTACCTTCAGCTTTTAATTCCTTTTGTAATAACGCAATTGCTTTTGATCTTCTTTCAATAGATTCAGGGTGAGCGACTAAGACTCCTTCAATATCAAAATCCATGTGTGTTAAATGTAATGTGTTAATTACACTTTTATAAGCATCTTTTAATTTATTTACATCTGTAATAGCTGCGGCAAGATCTGCACCTAATCCAGGGATATTACCAGCATTTGCTCCACCAAAAGATACTTTAACATCTCCACCTATTTTTCTAATTTGTTTAATTTGATCATCTAAGTTACCATCTCCAATAGGGGTATGACTTCCTCCCCATACTGGATTTCCATTTTTATCAGCCACTATAAACGAAAGCGTGAAGAAACTAGTATTTGTTTCTTGGGCATATTTTAATAGATTTTGAGGATTCATTCCGTTATCTACATATGGTGCAAAAACATGGGTTGGCCAAGTTATACCTTCACCAAATAAATCATTTGGATCGCTATTGTCGGGTATATATTCTGAACCAGTATATAATTCCCATCCGCTAAATTGTTGGGTAGGTAAGGTACCTGCATTTACCCAATATAAAGAATGATAAACCTTACCTTCATATGTAACATAAGATTCGCCTGGATAATCTTTGTTTTTATTCCAAAATGGTGCTACTTGTTGTTGAGATTTGGTTATATTTTCTTGCGCATACGCAAGCGGTTGGCTAATGGCTTGGGATGTAGGAATTATCATAGTTAATGCAACAGCTGTTTTTGCTAGAGTACGAAATGGATGTTTTTTTATAATCATAATAATATCTCCTCACTTCTAATTTATAATTTTTAAAAAATTATATTTGGCAACATAAAAATCCTTTTAAAATATATTCTGAGGAATTATTGCCGTAACCTCCGATACTGATATAAAAATATGAATGTCTTTGATATTTTTAGTTAATGCTAATTTTTATATGTGATGATTACCCTCATTTAGTAGGATAACAACTTACAAAAAATGAAACAAATTAGAGGGAAATGTAATGATATTCATTCAAAAATAGTATATTTCTTCTCATAAACTACAGGAAATCCAATTAAAATGTATATATATATACTATTTTTGTAAGGTGAGAATTAATAGTGAGCTAAAAGTAATAGAAATGTACACAAAAGTGTCAATTCTAATAATCTAGTTAGCTAAAAAATTGTTATCTTAAGTAGAAGACTAACTACGATTTTGACTGAATCTAAACAATATGTTGTATTTTTTAGTAATAAAATGAGATTATTCTTTCTAGATCTTCTAAAACTGTCTTAATTTAGCTAAATAGGTAAACTGGAAACAGCATAAATTAAGTCTATTACTTCTCCTACATTTTTTATTAGTTATATCTTTTTAGTATTCTCATAAAAACTATAGGGAGTTTGAAAAATTGACACATAGGCTTTTTGTTTTTATATGTTAAGATGGTGTTGCTAACCTATTGTTTATAATAAAAACAGCTTATTTTATTATCAAAAGTATAGGACTAGAAAAAACCTCATAAAGAGGTTTTTTCTTATTTCTATATTTATCTTTGGTGTAAAAATTCAGTTGCAAAATTAATTTTGAAATAATGCTATGTTTTGTTTAAATATTTTGTGCTTTTATGTGTTGGATGAAGTCTTCAGATTATTTCATGATACGTATAAATTTTAATGTTTATTTAGTTTTTATTATATTGTATTGTTATTTTGCTAAATGCTTAAAGGACATATACAAAATTTCATGATGTGTAATATACATTTAATTAAATTTTAAAAATACTTTTAATTAAAGTTTATTAATTTTTGTATTGTAATTTTAAATTGATTTTTTTAATTTATACTCAGTAGCATAAGCATCAGCAGCAATAATTGCATCAAAAACCATTTCTGGTGAAATTTCAAATGGCATATTATGTATAGTTTCACCATCTTGACAGGCAGCTTCTGCAACTTTCATCAATTCTTCTTTACTTGCATCACCTAAGTTCAAATCTTCAAGTGTAGTTGGTAAGCCAAGCTTGATACAGAAATCAATGTAGTTATATAGTTCTTCAGTTGTCCAAGATTCCAATGCCATTTGTACTAATGTGCCAAAGGCAACCTTTTCTCCATGCATCAAATCATGAGTCTTATCGTGTAAAACAGTAAAACCATTATGGATGGCATGAGCTGCAGCTAACCCCACACTTTCAAATCCAAGGCCACTAAGCAAGGTGTTTGCCTCTATTACGGCTTCAACTGCTGGAGTAACAGTTTTTTGTTTAACTGCTAAAAGCGCAGCTTCTCCATATTCAAATAAGGTATCCCAGCAGAGTTCTGCAATTTTAGCAGCCGCTAAGGTAGATAGTCCACCAGCCATAGCGGGTTTTCGTGATTCTAAATTTGCTCTAGCCTCAATCCATGTAGCCATTCCGTCTCCAATCCCAGCAGCTAAAAATCTGGATGGAGCTTGTGCAATGACTTGGGAATCTACTAAAATAATATCCGGATTTTTTAAATAAAATTTGTATTTCTCAAATACTCCATCATCAGAGTAAATAACAGAAAGAGAACTGGTTGGTGCATCTGTTGAGGCAATAGTGGGAACGCTTACAACTTTGGCCGAAAGAATTTCTCCTACCGCTTTTGCTGTGTCTACTGATTTACCACCACCAATACCAATGATTACATCAGCACCAAATTCTTTTCCTATTTTCTCAATTCTTGCAATTTCATTTTCAGAACTTTCACCATTAAAACCGACTTTTTCAAAGCTTAGATTTTGTTTATGAAAGCTTTCCATAACTTTTTCACCAACAAGATGCCAAACACATTCATCTACAATAACTAATAAATTGGTTCCTAGAGGTTTTACGTACTCTCCAATTTTTTTAATTACATTTCTTCCCTGAATATATTTTTGCGGGCTAATTAGGATACGTTCCATGATAATCACTCCTTGATTTTTTGTAAGTAAGCTGAAAATCTAGCCTTGAATCTAATGTTATCAAAATTCTGAGTACAGAATTATGAATATTTTATGTATATTTTTCGTCTGTTATATGACGGATTAAAAGATAGTGTTATGATTATCAAAAATCAAATACTATTTCTTAAGAAAGGTGAAATGGGAAAATTAGTATTAAAAACCTATATTATCAGGTTTTGTATAAAAAATCTTATTATGTAATAGTTAGAGTTTTAATAATGAAAATAAAAATACATAAAATTCACTGGTTTAATTTTATGTATTTTTATGCATGTATTATTATGAAATAGGTTCTTATGATACAAAGGATTGAAATTAATATTCATACTAAAAATGGTCCACATGCTCGAGCCGTAGCTACACTTATAGCAAAATTGAGCGGAATACTTTTAACGATGAATCTATTCATGAAACACAATCATTATTAGACCAATTGACTCTTGAAAAGAAAAGAATAAAGTATTTAGAATGTGAATTGTCGAAATATAAAAAACTAAACAACTCTTTTCCAGACATTATTATTTATAGTGACACTTTAATGAAGACGCTCTTTGTTGCGAATGAAGTGGCAGAATTAGATTCTACGATTCTTATTACTGGAGAGAGTGAAACAGGAAAAGAACTTATTGGTAAAGGTATCCATAAAGCTGTTTTCAGAAAGGATAAGTCGTTTATTCTAGTAAATTGTGCGGCTATCCCCCCTAATTTAATTGAAAGTGAGCTATTTGAGCATGAAAAAGGAGTATTCACTGGAGCACTTCACATGAGGAAAGGGAAATTTGAGCAAGCAAACATTGGAAGAATCTTTTTAGATGAAATTGGAGGCTTAAAGCTAAATGTCCAAGTGAAATCATTATAGGTTTTTATAATAAAAGGGAATTGTAGGAGGGAATAAAATTAAATGTTAGGGTACTAGCGGCGACTAATGGAAAGGAATAGATGCCATGAAAAAATTTATTAATAATCCAGAAAAAGTAGTTAGGGATATGATTGACGGAATGTTGTTTGCACATTCTGATAAACTACAAAATATGGCTGAAACAAATATAATTATTCGAGCTAATAGTCCATTTCCAGGAAAAGTGGCAATTGTCAGCGGAGGCGGGAGTGGTCATGAACCAGCGCATATAGGATTTGTTGGTAAAGGAATGCTTGATGCTGCTGTAATTGGCGAAATTTTTACTTCTCCTACACCAGACCAGATTTTTAAAGCAATTCAAAAGGTGGATACTGGAAGTGGGGTTTTGTTAATTGTAAAAAACTACTCAGGAGACATAATGAATTTTGAAATGGCTGCTGAAATGGCTGAAGCACAGGGAATTCCGATTGCTACAGTCATTGTTAATGATGATATTGCTATTGATAATAGTTCACACACTATGAGAAGAAGAGGAATTTCTGGAACAATATTTGTACATAAAATAGCTGGAGCAATGGCTGAGAAAGGGGCATCGCTTAAAGAAGTTGAAGATGTTGCAAATAAAGTAATTGCTAATATACGTAGTATGGGCATGGCATTAAAAACGTGTACTATACCTGGAGCTGGTACAGTTGGTTATAAAATTGGTGAAAATGAAGTAGAGGTTGGTATAGGTATCCACGGTGAACCTGGAACTCATCGTATTAGTATGATAACAGCTAATAAAATGGCTAAACTCCTTTTAGAGCATATTTTAAGTGATATGCAATTGAAGATTGGTGACAAAGTTGCAGTAATGGTAAACGGCTTAGGTGGAACGCCGTTAATGGAATTATATATTTTAAATAAAATGATTAACATAATATTAAACAAAATTGGTATCGATATCTGTAAAACATATGTTGGGGAATACATGACAGCGATTGATATGGCCGGTTTTTCTATTACTTTATTAAAACTAGATGAACAATTAACTGCTTTGCTTAATGATCCAGCAAATACGACTAACTGGCGTGTACAATAGGAGGGCCAACATGTATATTACACCAAGACATATCATCAATTGGATGCAACTTACTGCAAAACAACTTGAGTATCAAAAAAAAAATCTAACGCAACTTGATCAATTCATAGGTGATGGAGATCATGGTATTAATATGAATAGAGGGTTTAAAGAGGTTGAAAAAAAGATATCATATACAGCTTATGATGATATTGGAAATGTATTTCAGGATATTGGAATGATACTTATTTCAAAGGTTGGAGGTGCATCAGGGCCTTTATATGGAACAGCCTTTTTGAGGGCTGGCATTGTTTTGAAAGGGAAAAATAAAATTACAATCAATGAATTGGGGGTTGCTCTTCAAGAATCTGTAAATGGCATCTGTCTAAGAGGAAAAACTCAGATAGGAGATAAAACAATGCTTGATGTTTGGGATCCTGTTTTGAAGTATATCCAAAGAAATGGAGAAAAAATAAAACCTATTGGTCTTATCATTTTTGCAAGAGAACAAATGGAAAAAACTAAGCCATTATTAGCTAAAAAAGGACGTGCTTCTTTTCTAGGAGAAAGGTCTATTGGTCATTTAGATCCAGGAGCAGTCTCATCTTTTATTATCTTTGAAACTCTATGTTTATCTCTTATAGGTGAAAAAGAAATTGTTAATGAACTTAGGGAGCAATTGTGATGAGTAATGCAGGAATAGCTTTAGTTTCTTATGGTTATCTACTAGTTAAGAGATTTAAAAGCTTTACTCGTCCAATTAAGTTCCAGTGTTTTAATAGTTTCTGCAGGAGGAGTAGATAACGATGAAGTAGGTAGAAGCGTTAGATAAATTCAAGAGGCTATTTATAATGAATGAGTTGTAATTGTATTCCTAAATTTGGGAGGCGCTCTAATTAAGAGTGATTAAATCAAAATAGCAGATTCACCATTAATAGAGGGTCCTACGTAGCAATTGTTGAATTAGGGATTGGCAAAACATTAGAAAAAATATATAAGATTTAAGGCTGTACTTGAAGCGAAAACCATTATAAAAATATAAAAGGAGCTAA
This sequence comes from Bacillus sp. AR2-1, assembly GCF_008368755.1. Lineage (NCBI taxonomy): Bacteria > Bacillati > Bacillota > Bacilli > Caryophanales > Bacillaceae > Bacillus > Bacillus sp. AR2-1. Next base: position 8,729 of record NZ_QORY01000004.1, on the reverse strand, counting down.
TCTTATGAGAATCGAAAGAAAATTAATTGTAACTCGTAAGGATGGAATTCATGCAAAATCAGCAAGTGAAATTGTAGATGGCTTAAGGGATTATGATTGTTCGGTGCAGTTTATATTTAAAGATAAAAAAGTTAATGCAAAAAGTACTCTCCAACTAATTGATTTAGCAGTAAAAAGAGGAGCAGAAATACATGTAATTCTTGACGGGAAAGATGCTGATGATGCCCTTGTGTTTATACAATGGTTTTTGAAATAACAAAGGGGGTCATAAATATGTCTCCATTTATGGGGGAATTAATTGGAACCTTGGTTCTTATTTTATTAGGGAACGGCGTTGTAGCAGGTACTTTGCTGAAAAAATCCAAAGCACAAAATTCCGGATGGGTTGCAATTACTCTTGGCTGGGGATTAGCAGTTACATTCGCTATATATATAGTAGATAACATAAGTGGTGCGCATTTGAATCCTGCAGTTACAATTGCTTTTGCTTGTATAGGGTTATTTCCTTGGAGTGAAGTTCCTTCCTATATTGGTGCACAGTTGATGGGGGCATTTTTAGGTTCAATATTTGTCTGGCTCCAGTATTTTCCGCATTGGAAAGAAACTAAAAATCAAGAAATTATATTGTCGGTGTTTTCTACAAGCCCTGCAATAAAAAGTTGGCCGTCCAATTTGTTAAGTGAAATTATTGGCACTGCAGTATTTGTATTTTCAATTTTAGCTATGAGTCATAATAAAGTTACAGATGGACTACTTCCAATAATAATAGGAGCGTTAATAGTATCTATAGGTTTATCTCTTGGTGGAACAACTGGATTTGCTTTAAATCCAGCTCGAGATTTTGGCCCAAGACTAGCACATCAAATCTTACCAATATGTAATAAAGGCTCTTCGGATTGGGGATACGCATGGATTCCCATAATTGGTAGTACCATAGGAGGAATAATAGGAGCTATATGTTTTCAATTGATTTATTAAGCAATTAATATATTAAACTTCAATTAGAAATCAATTAGTTAACCACGTTTACTATCGATTATATAATGCAAAGGGGTATTTAAGTAAAAAATGTATGCTAAAAAAATCACTATATATTTCTTATAATGTGGAATTGTTTTATTCATAAAATGTTCAATTTATATCCATTGTGAAAAAATTCACAATGGATATAATGAATATATAACCGTTGTAGAGGGTGATAGTGGTTTTATTCTTTTGAGAACTGATAAACGAGCTGCTTTTATATTGTTATATTCATGTGTTTTTTTACAAATATTATTATTATTTGATACATACTCTCTTTAAAATTGAGCAAATATCCAATCTAACCAAGATCAAAAATACCAATGCCAAATATTCTTTTGCGACGAATCAACTCTTTTATCAAATTTCTGTCTCCAACTACAAACTGTTTTCTAGATAGCTATCTTTAGCAAACTTCTGACTCGTAAGAGGGGGTTATTGTTTTTTTGGTTTGTTATTTTGTATGCAGGCGATATAAATCATCTTATCAGATAGAACGGCAATGTTTTTAGTAAGTGGAATCGATTTCATTATACGAATAACAGTGCTTTTCTTTATTTGGGAAAAGGATAAATATGTATAGTCTGTCATTCAATTGAACTTTTGGTGAGTAACATATGTGTAATTAAAACTCACATGGTATTTTTATCATTCGAAAGAACTTTAAATTGATTTCTGTCATGTTCGTTTACATTGATAATCATGTTTTTCGAGATAAACGCTTTCCTTATCAATGAGGCAATTCGCAAGTGGAGTTTTACTCCTATTTTGGTTTGACGCAACTCAGTCTATTTATAGTTGATTAGGTTTAGAGTAAGTGTATTTGAAACAACGATTTTCAACGGTATGTTCTTTCTATATTTTGAAAGCGTTTTCTTGTAGCGGGTTATTTTATAAGATTATGAACCTTTTACCTAAGAAATTATGTGTTTTAAGTAATGATTTGAAAAATGATGAATTGGAGATTCACAAACTCATTTTTAGTAGTAAACAAAATTTTATAAAAGAAGTGAGATTTAAATAGCCTAGGAGGTGGTTTTCTCAAGGATAGAAAAAGTTGGTTTTTAATAGTTAAAGATTGATGAAATGAAGAAGAAAAGTTGTGTTGGTTGCGTCAATTCAGAAAAAATTAGGATGAAATATTTAGGAGGTAGAGAGATGGTAGGGATTATCCTAGCAAGCCATGGCCAATTTGCTGAAGGCATTTTACAATCTGGCGCAATGATTTTTGGAGAGCAAGAGAATGTTAAGGCTGTTACCTTAATGCCAAACGAAGGGCCAGACGATTTGAGAGTAAAAATGGAAGCAGCAGTTGCATCTTTTGATAATCAAGATGAGGTATTATTTTTAGTCGATCTATGGGGCGGTACTCCATTCAATCAAGCTAATGGCTTGTATGAAGAACACAAAGACAATTGGGCAATCGTTGCTGGTTTGAACTTACCAATGGTGATTGAAGCTTATGCATCCCGTTTATCAATTACGTCTGCTCAAGAGATCGCAGCACATATCATTAAAACAGCGAAGGAAGGGGTCAGAATTAAACCTGAAGAGCTGGAACCCAAAGAAAATACTGATATCGCAGTTGCTAAAGATGGAAAAGCAAAAGGCAGACTTGCTCCCGGTACAGTAGTTGGTGATGGGAAAATAAAGTTCGTTTTAGTCCGTGTGGATTCTCGTTTATTGCATGGTCAGGTAGCGACTGCATGGACAAAGTCTACACAACCAAATCGTATTATCGTAGTTTCAGATGCAGTGTCTAAAGACGATCTTCGTAAAAAATTAATCGAACAGGCGGCACCACCAGGGGTTAAGGCCAATGTTATTCCAATCAGCAAAATGATTGAAGTTGAAAAAGATCCCCGTTTTGGTAATACTAATGCACTGGTATTATTTGAAAACCCACTAGATGTCCTAAGGGTTATAGAGGGTGGTGTGGATATTAAAGAAGTTAACGTTGGTTCTATGGCCCATTCGACTGGAAAGGTTGTTGTTAATAAGGTGCTTTCTATGGGAAGAGAAGATGTTGAAGCTTTCGAGAAAATGCAAGCAAAAGGCATTCATTTTGACGTACGTAAAGTGCCTAATGATTCTCGTGCAAACATGGATGACATTCTAAAAAAAGCGAAGATTGAATTAGCATAGTGACACAGTAAATTTAAATGAAATGGGGGATTATAATGTCTACTATAGAAATAATTTTAGTGTTACTAATTGCATTTCTAGCCGGTATGGAAGGAATATTAGATGAATTTCAATTCCACCAACCACTAGTGGCATGTACATTAATTGGTTTAGTAACAGGCAATCTGGAGGCTGGTATTGTTCTTGGCGGTACACTTCAAATGATTGCACTTGGATGGGCAAATATTGGAGCAGCCGTAGCACCAGATGCTGCATTGGCATCGGTTGCATCAGCAATCATTTTAGTATTAGGCGGACAAGGTGTTAGCGGTGTTGCATCAGCAATTGCAGTAGCGGTACCACTTGCAGTAGCAGGACTTTTCTTAACAATGATTGTTCGTACACTTGCTGTTCCTATCGTACACATGATGGATACGGCAGCTGAAGAAGGAAATATAAAAAAAATTGAAGTGTTACACATTGCTGCGGTGTGTTTACAAGGTATCCGAATTGCGATTCCTGCTGGAGCACTTTTATTTATCCCTGCACAAAGCGTTCAAGGATTCTTGGAATCAATGCCTGCATGGTTAACTGATGGAATGGCTATAGGTGGGGGAATGGTTGTTGCTGTTGGTTATGCATTAGTTATTAATATGATGGCAACAAAAGAAGTATGGCCATTCTTCATTATTGGTTTCGTAATAGCAGCAATTTCTCAATTAACACTTATTGCTCTTGGTGCATTGGGTGTGGCTTTAGCTCTTATTTATTTGAGCCTTTCTAAAATGGGTGGTTCTTCAAATGGTGGTGGAGGTAACTCTGGTGACCCGCTTGACGATATCTTAAACGATTATTAATTCAGGAGGAGGAGAAGACAAATGGCAGAAAAAATTCAATTAACAAAAAGAGATCGTTTAGCCGTTGCATGGCGATCTACATTTATTCAGGGTTCTTGGAACTACGAACGTATGCAGAATGGTGGTTGGGCCTTCTCGATGATTCCAGCGATTAAAAAGTTATATAAATCAAAAGAAGATCGAAAAGCAGCATTAAAACGTCACTTGGAATTTTTCAATACACATCCTTATATTGCTTCACCAATTCTAGGAGTTACATTAGCACTTGAAGAAGAACGTGCTAATGGTGCAGAAGTTGATGATGTGGCAATTCAGGGGGTTAAAGTTGGAATGATGGGTCCTTTAGCCGGTGTTGGTGATCCGGTATTCTGGTTTACTTTACGTCCAATGTTAGGTGCTTTGGGAGCATCATTAGCAATGGGGGGGAATATCCTTGGGCCAATCCTTTTCTTCTTAGCTTGGAATCTGGTCCGTTGGGGATTTATGTGGTATACACAAGAATTTGGTTATAAAGCCGGTTCTAAAATCACTGATGATCTTTCAGGTGGATTATTACAAGATATTACAAAAGGTGCATCAATCCTTGGTATGTTTGTACTTGCAGCCTTGGTGGAACGGTGGGTATCAATTAAATTCAAGCCAGTTGTATCTGAAGTTCAGTTAGATAAAGGTGCGTATGTTGAGTGGGACAAACTTCCTGGAAATGGTGAAGGGATTCGTCAATCTTTTGAACAAGTAAACTCAGGAATGGCACTGTCACCTACGAAAGTAACTACCTTGCAAGATAACTTAGATCAATTAATTCCTGGTTTAGCTGCATTGCTTCTGACATTCTTCTGCATGTGGTTGCTGAAGAAAAAAGTCAGCCCAATTGTTATTATTCTTTCATTATTCGTAGTTGGGGTAGTTGGTCACGTAATCGGACTTTTATAATTTAAGTTGCTCACGTTTTCAATTCTTAAAATTTATTATTTAGGAATTGTTGAGATTGAAGTATAGGTTAGTAGCCTGTGAATCGATAATAGTTCGTATACAAAAAGTGGCTGGGGATTATCGCTTCAGCCACTTTTTGTATTGACTTAATTGTTTGAAGTTACGAATTATAAATAGGATAAATGAAATGGAGTGGATATGATGGTTCAATCAATTAATACAAAGGTAGATTTAGTAATAGATGCTACCGCTTTTACGGGACTTACAGACTATGGGAAAATTATGATTGGTGATAAAGGGTTTGAATTTTATAATTCTCGTGATACGCGTAAATTTATTCAAATTCCATGGGAGGAAGTAGATTATGTTATAGCTTCTGTAATGTTTAAGGGTAAATGGATTCCACGTTATGCTATTGAAACCAAGAGAAATGGAATCTTCACCTTTTCTTCTAAGGAACCTAAGAAAGTTCTTCGGGCTATACGAGAATATGTAGATCCAGGTCATATGTCACAATCTCTAAGTTTCTATGATGTTATTAAACGTGGCCTTAAATCGCTAGGTAAAAAGAAATAATAAAATGAAAAGAAGGGGTGTATTTTTTATATAGGAGCTAACATGGTTTTGGTGTAAAAATAGATTAACTGATTATGCTTCTTTTTAGATTCATACTATCAGTATGTTCAAGATTAAGATATTAGCTGTAAGAGCCTTGGGATTTTTGCACCAGAACCGTTTTATACATTAAAGGTTATTTATGTTATTTAATTATATTTTTGCAATCGTGCTGTGTTATAATTCTGAAATACTGATATATCTAGTAGGACTTATAGATTTCGGTTTATCATATGAAATGAAAAATTAAGGCATTATCTTTGAGGTTCAGGCTATCATTATTCACACTATTATTCAGACTAAAAGAAGTACAAGGAGGAAGGTATATCTATTAAGATAGTAAGATATACCAAATTCAAAATGAATATTAAATTTAATAAAAAAGTAGTAGCATTCACGGCAGGATTAACGGTATTATCGTCACCATTGGTATCGTTTGCAGAGGAACAACAATCAGTAAACAATAAGCAATCTACAAGCCATCAAGTGCAAGATAACACAGACCAACTTCAAACAACAGATGAACAGGCTTTAAAAAGTATTGAAGCTAGTTTTGAAGAGGTAGACGGACGTGGTGGAGGTACTGTCGACAATAAGAAGGCAGATAGTCTTCAACGTTCAGAAGGTATTCATGAAGAAACAGGTACACTAACTGTTCCTAACAATTCAAACAGAACAAAACGTAGTCTGTCTCCCATATCACCTAGCACCTCTAGTACAATAAATGGTGTTCCATTCACTGAATGGATTGTTCCAGCAGGTAACGATAATATTCGTCCTCAAAACTACATGAATCCAAAGTACATTACAATTCATGAGACTGATAATACAAGTGTAGGAGCAGGTGCTAGAAACCACGCCCAATACCTATATAACCAAGCAGTAGGGAACATAGACCGAGCTGCATCGTGGCATTTTACAGTAGACGATAAAGAGATTTATCAACATCTACCATTAAACGAGAACGGATGGCACGCAGGAGACGGTGATGGTCCAGGTAATAGAGAATCTATTGCAATTGAAATCGCAGTTAACAGTGACGGAAACTACAGTAAAGCGGTAGATAACGCTAAGAAACTTGTAGCTTATTTAATGAAAGAAACTGGTGTACCGTTAAATAACATTGTAAAACACCAAAAATGGAGCGGTAAAATCTGTCCTGCTAACATGATTAATAATGGGCAATGGGATGTATTCGTAAATAGCGTTGAGGGGTATTATAATAATCTTTATCAACCAAAAGATGACATTACTGGAGGTTGGTATGAAGAAGCTATACGAGAGTTAAATAGAAGGGGTATTATGATAGGGGAAGGAAACGGAGTTTTCGCACCCAATAGAGCGATAACAAGAGCCGAATTTGCTCAATTAATCTCTAACTCTCTAAAACTGCCAGCTGGAGATGCTTCATTTAAAGACCTAAACGATGCAAATTCAACTTTACGAGATGGTATTAAACGTACTGCAAGTGCAGGTATCATTCAAGGTAGAGGAGATGGTTATTTTGACCCAAACACACCTATCACAAGAGAAGAATCAGCAATTATTGTAAACAAGGCTTTACAGTATAAAGGTATATGGGGACCAGTTGTAAACCTACCATTCGCAGACAAAGACCAAATTATTTATAAAGAAGACGTACAAAGACTGTATGGCCTAGGTATTGTAAGAGGTAAGGGTGACAATCAATACGACCCTAGAGGAACAACAACTCGTGGTGAAACAGCAACATTCATTTTAAATATGCTACAAGTAATTGAAAATGGTAGTGTTGAAAAGGTAATTGGAACGGCTCAAATTAATGGTATTGGGGTAAATGTTCGAAGCGGATCAGGTACAAACTATTCTATTGTTAGAAAGACAAGTAAAGGCGAAAAAGTTACAGTATATGAAGAAAAGAATGGCTGGCTAAGAATTGGAACAGGTCAGTGGATTTATTATGACTCTAGTTATATCGACTATAATAGATTATAAAAGACTAAATAGTTAAAAGAACAGATCATATTTGGATATATAACTTACTCTCAGGTTGTGAAGAAGGCTTTCTCCACAACCTGTTTTTGTGCCTAGCCCCCTCTTTACCTTCCAATACTGATAAAAAGAGGAAAAGGAAAGATTTATTATGATGCTGGCATCGGAAAATCATGGTGATTACCGTGTATACAATTAAAGGCTAATGTTTTTCTGATAATTAAGTAGAGGTCACCGTACATACCCATCCAGTTAACATTTTGAAATACTCCAAAACGAAAGAATGAGCTGTATTGTTACTAGCCATAACACCCATCGTGTTAATCATAAATAGCTTGTATCAGTTCTTTTACCTCCGCATTTGGATTAGGATGATTGAGCTGTTTCATCCAATAATAGTACGTACTACGAGTAATATTAACGAGTTGAAGTAACTCCTTGACAGGAAATTCATGCCTTAATCCATAAAAGAATAGTTATTTTACGCAGTATTGCGAAAAGAGGAAGAAGGACGTATTTCCTTTCAGCAAAGATTTAAAGAATTTCTGGTTATGATCGTTAGTTTTGGGATTATTATGTTTCTCATATATGGAGAAATCCTGTTACAATAGTAAAGAATAACTTGGGTACAAATTAATAATGAAATGGGGAAATATGCTGGATGAAAGCAACCGGAGTAACTAGAAAAGTGGATGAATTAGGGCGTATAGTAATTCCAAAGGAACTTAGAAATACGCTTGGGATTAAAGAAAAATCACCATTAGAAATTTTTGTAGAAGGGGAAGACATCATTTTACAGAAGTATCAGCCTGGTCATGTTTGTGCATTAACAGGAGAAGTGTCAAATCGTAACATAGCATTAGCAAAGGGTAAGATCTCATTAAGTCCAGAAGGTGCAGAACTATTAATAAAAGAAATAGAACAGTACCTTGTCAAATAAGTGCTCCTTTCAAGGGGCTTTTTTTTTATAGTTAAAATAATAATTTCACATACTGTAATACTTTAAAAAACTAAAACAATACAATAATAGTCTACATTTAATCTTGTGTAGACTTAATCAGCTAAATGGAGAATATATTGTATATATTTTGGATAGATTTCTTGCGAAATATGTACCTAGAGCAGTATTTCGATTTAAATGTGATACGATAGTGATATATTCGTTTTGCTAGTAAAAGGGGATGAGTGTCGATGAAAAACCACATA
>NZ_QORY01000039.1:0-8366 GCF_008368755.1 Bacillus sp. AR2-1 | reverse complement strand
GCGACTTCCTTATGTTAACATCTTCGTTAGTTAATGTCAACTAAGTTTTTCATTTTGTTTGCCGCGTTCTGCGTTATTGCATCGGCGACTTGTTCTATATTACACCTCTATATCCTAATCGTCAATACCTTTTATCCTTTTTATTTTATAAATTCTAAAGGGTATTGAACCTTCTTTATTTATACTCCGTTCCTAGAGATTAATAAATTGTTGCAATCACTTTCATAATTGACAGTTTATACTTTCTTACTTACACCTTTCTAAAGAATGAATAGCAAGCCAAACAAATATATATTAAAGGTAGCACTTTTTATTTCGAGTACATTCCAGCTGTATTCACAATTATCTCCTACCACTTCTCTCTAGGAATTATAAATATACCATGCATTTACTAAAAATCTAATTAACTTAGGAGGCGTTATGAAATGCATGTTAATAAGAAGATCATTTATGTATCCCATGATGCCCATTTCCACGGAGCACAGCTGCTTTCTTTACATACTATTAAAGCTCTTAAAGAAAACTTTCATTACTCCGTCGCAATTATTTCTATTGGAACGGGCATTTTAATCCACGATTTTCAAAAGTATGGTCCTGTTTATTGCCTAGAGGAAGACTACCCAACAGAAAAAAGGGTCGAATTATTAATAAAGAAGTTACTATCACAAGACTATACCATCGCCATATGTAGTACCGTCATAAGTGGTGACATAGTTGCATTACTAGCTAAACACAATATAAAAGTTATTTCATTAATACATGAATTGCCGCATTTAATACAACAGTACTCTGCCGAGGGGAAAGCGAGAAACATTGCCCAGTTTGCTTACAAAATTGTCTTCCCTTCACAGTACGTGTATGAAAAATTCCGTACAATCACCCAATTAGATCATCAAAAATGCCACATCCTCCCTCAAGGCTTGTTTAACCACAATCCTTATAAGAACAATATTGCAAAAGCTAGAAGCGAATTACGAAAAAAACACAACCTGCCTCTAGATAGCAAAATCATTTTGGGAGTAGGTTTTGCTGATCATCGGAAAGGGATAGATTTATTCTCACTTATTGCTTACTCAGTAAGAAAAGTTCATACGAATATTCATTTTATCTGGGTCGGGAGAACGGATGTTCATTTCTTTAACACACTATCCCCAAGATATACAGCACATTTCACATTAGTTGAGCCTACTCCAGATATCGGTTTATATAACGCCGGGGCTGATTTATATTTATTAACTTCAAGAGAAGATCCTTTTCCAAACGTTGTTTTAGAAGCATTAGATACAAAAGTCCCTGTTATAGGGTTTAAAAACGCTGGAGGTTTTGAAGATGTTGTTACGGAACAAACTGGCGCCTTAGTAGACTTTTTAAATTTACCGCAGGTGCTGGAAAGAATATATGAATTTATTGGAGATGAAGACTTACGATTACAAAAAGGGCGCTTTGGCCAAGAGCTTATTGAAAAAGATTTTAACTTTCTTCATTACATTTATCAACTGTTAAACCTACTTGATCATAATTACAAAAAAATAAGCGTAATCATACCGAACTATAATTACGAAAAATACTTACCTGACCGAGTTAAATCCATATTAAACCAAACCTATCCCCTTTACGAACTAATTTTCCTAGACGATGCCTCCACTGACAATAGCGTATCTATATTTAAACAGCTGCTCTCAAACGAAAATAAGCCCCACCTAAAAGTTCAGGAGATTATTAATGATAAAAACTCTGGTTCTGTATTTAAACAATGGATAAAAGGCGTCTCTGCAGCAACCGGTGATTATATTTGGATTGCAGAGGCCGATGACTTATGTGATCAGACATTTTTAGAAGAAGTAATACAAGGGTTTCATATAAATGGTGATGTTACCTTAAGCTACACACAATCAAAACAAATAGATGAACAAGGAAATATCCTGGCCAATCATTATTTAGATTACACAAATGATATTGATAAAGAAAAATGGAAAAGTTCTTATTTTCGAAAAGGGATAGATGAAATACAAGATACATTACTTATCAAGAACACCATACCTAATGTCTCAAGTGTAGTTTTTAAAAACATAGATATAAAAACAACAGAAAAACAATTAGAAAAGTTTAAAGTAGCTGGTGATTGGTTTTTCTATGTTTCTATTCTTAAAGAGGGGAACATTTATTTCAATCCAAAACCACTAAACTATCATAGACGACATACAAATAGCGTAACGGGAACAGAAGATTCATATTCCCATTACAGTGAAGTTGTACAAATGCAGAATTTCATTAAAGAAACCTTTACTATCGACAATATTTCAAAAAAGAAAATGTACACATATAGAAAGTATCTTAAAGCATATTTGAAGATTGAATGATATATTTTCTTCGCCATCAGTGTCTCTTGTAAGACGTTACTATCATTTAAGGGGGGGTACTCATTGAAAGAATTTATAGAGGCAAATAAAGATTTGATTTCTCAAATTGCACACAACTACAATGTAAATGCAAGTATCCATCCAGAGGATCATATCTTTCAATTCCTTGTCACTAATCCAGTCTTTCCATCTAAAAAAGAAGCGATAGATTATTATTTTCAAGATGGGAGAAAATCCGCAGAAACACTCTTAGATTTAATTACGTCCTTTTATCCTCCTATAGACACTCCAATAAAATTATTAGAATTCGCATCCGGATACGGCTGCGTAACACGTCATTTATTAAACCTACAAACGAACTTAAGTATAACTACCTGCGATATACATGAAGAGGCTATTACTTTTATTGAACGTACATTAAATACTTCTTCTATCTTGTCTCACCCTGAACCTGAACAAGTAAATTTGACCTCCTCTACGTATGATATCGTTTTTTGTCTATCCTTTTTTTCTCATATGCCTGATACAACTTGGTTTCGTTGGCTTCAAACATTGTATAATGCTGTTTCTCCTGAAGGCTTACTCATTTTCACAACTCATGGTTATCAAAGTAAAAAGTACTTCAGCTTTCCAGATTTAAATAAACAGGGTTATTGGTTTCTCCCTTCTAGTGAACAATTAGATTTGGATGTTCATCAATACGGGCAAACGATCGTTAGTCCCTCTTACGTATGTGACAAAATTAAATTATTACCCTATAACCCTGTCATCAAAAAATACACTGAAGGTTTTTGGTGGGAACATCAAGACCTTTGGGTAATAAAAAAAGAAATAAAATAATAAACCACGCTCTACTTATACAAAAGTAGGGCATGGTTTATTATTTTTTACTATATAAGAACTCTTCAATCCATAGCTTATTTAATCTAATTCCACTTTTGAAATCTATTTTCGGTTCCCAATTACATTCTCGTCTTACTCTATCTATATTTAAAATGATTTTTTGAACATTTTCTTGCCTTTGTTTATAGCAGGTAAAGTCCACTTTTCTTTCCGTTAATTTCTCCAATTCTACTATAATTCGTTTTAAAGAGAGACCCTTGCCGCTCCCTATGTTATACACACAAGATTTCAAACGATTTAATTGTGATAGTTGTATAGTGATTTCAACTAAATCATCGATATAAATATAATCTCGAATAATCTCCTGTGGATTCCCATATATATTAATCTTTTCATTACTGAGATGCTGATACAAAAAACAGTTTATTGCCCCAACTTTCTTTAAAGGATTTTGATATTTTCCATATGGATTAGAATATCTACATACAACATAGTCAATTCCGTATTTTTTCTTATAAAAGTACAAGTAATTTTCAAGCGACACTTTTGTTATTCCATAAGGAGAAAGTGGTTTTAATGGATGTTCCTCATCAATAGGTAAATATTCCGGTTCACCATAAACCGTGCCTCCAGAAGATGCTAATACAATTTTTTTAACAGGAAAATTTTTAACACTTTCCATGAAGTTAAGAAAAAAAAAGCTACTGTTTATATCTCCGAAAACATCTTCAATTGAAGTTGCTACATTAGACGTTGCAGCTAAATAAATAATAATATCCACATCCACTAAAGCTTTATATATATCTTCAACATTTGCTAAATCACCTTTAATAAATTCAACATCACTTATAATATTTTGAGGAAAATTATTTATATGTCTGGAAAATACTTTGACAGTTTGACCTTGTTTCAATAAACCTAATGCGAGGTTAATACCAATGAAACTATTTCCACCTACTATTAAATAATTATTCTTCCTCATAATATCCTCTCTAGTAATAAGATTTTTGCTTATCACACCTAGAAATGCAACTAAATGAACTTGGTCACTGCTATTATTCATCCTCTTATCATTGTATGCTTCCTATAAATTTTCATTATCTTTATTTTATATTTTCCTTTTAGAATCGCTATCTTATTTAAGCTGACCGCAAAAAACACTCATACTATTTACTCATTCCCATGAATATATTGGATTAGTAAAAACTTCCCTTCTCCATAAATAAAAATTTCAAAAAGGAGCACTACATGTATGAAGAGTATAAATCAAGAGCTTTTAAATCATGTAATCCTACATAAAGATCGAATCCCACATTTCCATAAAGACTTTCCACTTATACTATTCTGGAGCCATAGAAGCGGATGTACCGCCTTAGCTAATTGGTTCTTTTTTCAAATTGGATTGTTTAATGAAGCAAAGAAATACCATGACTTTATTCATTACTATGAATTCTGGGTGTATAAAAACAACACTAACTACATACCAGAGTTACAAAATGGGCTTCTAACAGCAAATAAAGATGTTTGTAAACTTGTACGGAATCCCTACAAAAGGGCCGTCAGCTCATTTTTATTACTTGCTGACAATCCATATGCTAGCCCTCAATGGGAAAATATCCGCCACTATTTGTATAATAACAAATATAGTAACCGTGGAGTATCATTTAAACAATTTTTATATTACATTCGAGCATTGGGTTCAAATTCCCTAGCAATGGACATACATTTTAGTCAGCAATACGTTCCAGGTGAAGAAAATTTCATCCAATACTATATTCCTTTAGAAGATTTTAATACACAAATCGCTAAGATAGAACACACGTACGATTTGATTAAATCCAATTTAGAGCTTCTTACAAATTCAGATCATCATCGGGCTCATAAGATGCTTTATACAGGAAGCTATGCAGAACTCAGCATTACAGATGCCACCTTCCCTCGCTTTCCAACATATGAAAGCTTTTATGATGAAGAAACAATGGCGTTAGTTACAGAAATATATGCACAAGACTTTGAAATGTATCCGTACACAAAAGGGATATTCTAAGTCGATACATTCTTCAATGAATAAAAGCGAATGTATCGCATAGCATAAAGTGAAACTTTAATTAGCGTGGGGTTCTCTCCCGCTAATTATTCCATTCTACCAATCTCACTTTTATGGGTTCCCTAATTTCCACCCACTCTCTTTGATTTCACTGATTGTTGACGTGTGTGTCATATGCATTTTTTTACAAAGGAGTGATGTCATGTGGAAGGTAATTTGAAGCACAATAATGGATATTGCGTTATTTGTGAGAAGGAAACTACATTTATAGAGCATAATGATTGGCTTAGAGATCATTACTTATGTTCTACATGCCACTCTATACCAAGGCAGCGAGCTATAATCCATGTTTTAAATACATTTTTTCCTAAATGGGGTTCCTATCATATCCACGAATCCTCTCCTGGGGGAATTACAACTCAGCTACTTATAAAAAACTGCAAAAACTATACGTATTCTCAATACTTTAAAAACTATCCTCTCGGCCAATACTTTCAAGGAATTAGATGTGAGAACTTAGAAGATATGACTTTCCAAAATGAATCTTTTGATTTGTTCATTACTCAAGATGTCTTTGAACATGTAATGGAGCCAAACAAAGCCTTTAAAGAAATAGAGCGTGTATTAAAGCCTGGCGGTGCTCATGTGTTTACTGTCCCTTGGTATCATACACTCACAAAGACTTTACAAAGAGCAAGAATCAATAAAGAAGGAATCGAATATATTGAGGAGCCAATTTATCATGGTAATCCTATTGATGAGAACGGGTCTTTAGTAACATTTGATTGGGGTCAAGATATGATTGAATATATTTATACACATGCAAATATGTATACCATTGTTTATTTACAAAAGGATAGATCACTGGGGTTAGATGCTGAATTTCTACACGTTTTTATTAGTAAAAAACACGAAAATAATTTTTAGGTACTATATAATTTGGAGGTTAACAAATGAATAACTTCAAGTTAGGAAATGATTTTGATAACCTTGTTAGCCCACTTTCTGATGTTGAACTTCTAAATCTATTTATACAAAGTTGCTCACAAACAAAGATAAATGGCATCCCAGTACCTATGTTCCCCCCTGAAGAAATTCAACAACAGTTTGTAGGTGCTTCCTATGAACATGCTCTTTATGAAGCATATTTGTTTTATAGCCATGTAAAAACATATGCCCAAAATCTAGGTGTTCCTTTGAATAAAGGACGTAAAATTTTAGACTTTGGTTGCGGATGGGGAAGAATCATACGCTTCTTTTTCAAAGATGTTCGCGATGAAAATTTACTTGGTATTGATGTAGATCCCCTCATGATTACTCTTTGTAATGAAACGTTAGGAAGAGGGATATATAAAACAGCCAACCCACAACCTCCTGTAGAATTTATTAATGACAATTCATTAGATATCATATTCGCTTATTCTGTATTCTCACATTTATCCGAAGAAACAGCAGAAAATTGGATAAAGGAATTTTCAAGAATTCTTCGTCCAGGTGGCATCTTCATCGCCACAACACAAGCACGCTATTTTCTCGATTTCTGTCAACAATTTAAGGAACACCCTGAATTAATTCAAACGGGATGGCATAAAACTTTATCTCAAGCTTTTCCAGATATAAATCGTGCCATCTCGGATTATGAAAGCGGCAATTTTGTCCACAGCCCTACGGGAGCTGGAGACGTTAGAAACAGTAGCTTCTACGGGGAAACCGTTATACCTAGAACTTATATTAAAAACCACTATGAGAAGTATTTAAAGCTACGGGACTTTTTTGATGATACAAACCGGTTACCCCAAGCTCTATTTGTTCTCCAAAAAGATTAACTCTTTTCGCTCATTGTATAATGAAGATCATTTTGTATCTCAGCCGTATATATTAAATCATCAAAGATTTCCATATTAAGCACACTGTACAAAAGAATTCATTATGCAGCATAAACACAGTAAGTAAATAACATATCTCATGTTTTAACTAGATTCGAAAAATCAAAAGTAACTTCCCACCACTTGAACTACGAAGAACATAAGGGGGATATATCTTGAAAATAATCGCTTTTTACTTACCACAGTTTCATCAAATAAAAGAAAATGACCGATGGTGGGGGAAAGGGTTTACTGAATGGACAAATACTAAAAGTGCACGACCTTTATTTTCAGGACATTACCAACCTAGAGAACCTTATCAAGATTTTTATTATGACTTAACCACCCCATCCGTAAGAAAATGGCAAGCAGAAATCGCCAAAGCACATGGCATATATGGTTTTTGTTATTACCATTACTGGTTTAAAGTGAAGAGGCTATTGGAGGCACCCTTTAATGAGGTACTTAAGATGAAAGAACCAGATTTTCCATTTTGCCTTTCTTGGGCAAATGAACCGTGGACAAAAACTTGGGCTGGTCTTGATAGTCACATATTAATGCCTCAAAATTATGGAGAATTATCGGATTGGAAAGAGCACTTTGAGTATTTATTGCAAGCTTTCCAAGATGAGAGATATATCCGTATAGACGATAAACCACTATTCATTATTTATCGCCCCGGGCATATCCCTCATTGTGAACAAATGCTTCATTATTGGAATACACTCGCACAAGAAAATGGTTTGAAAGGTATATACTTTGCAGAAACATTAAACAGCTTTCCACTTCCTAATATAAATGGATTTGATGCTAGCATTGAATTCGAGCCTTTTTATACAATTGCTCATGATAGCTCTTCAGACATAAATAAAACAATATATGAGTCTGGTAAACAAATAAACGCTTGGGATTATGATAAAGTGTGGATGTATATACTAAAACGATCTCCTCCAGAGAAAAAAACATTTCCTGGTGCCTTTGTTGACTGGGACAATACAGCACGCCGCAAAGACTTAAATAGCAGCATCTTCCTAGGTTCTACCCCTAGGAAGTTCACGATATATTTAAGCAAACAAATCCAGCGTACCTATTCTCTTTACAACAGCGAGTTTTTATTTATTAATGCGTGGAATGAATGGGCAGAAGGTACTTACTTAGAACCAGATAAAAGGTATGGATTCGCCTATTTAGAAGGAGTTAAGCAGGCAATTAACAGAGGTATGAAAGCATACAAAAAAGACGAGTCATTCT
>NZ_QORY01000038.1:0-20932 GCF_008368755.1 Bacillus sp. AR2-1 | reverse complement strand
AGTATAATAGAAGTTTTGTAACAAAAGAAAATAGAAGGGAGAATGAAAGATATGAAAGAGCAAGTATTACAAGTAACAAAAGGTGATTTCGTAGGATCAGCAAGTGGAGCAGTAGTATTAACGGCATTAATCGTATTTCTATCAAGTGTATTAGTATAATAGAAGTTTTAAATTATACAAAATGAAAGGAGAATGAGGAATATGAACGGTGAACAAGTGTTACAAGTAACAAAAACAGATTTATTAGGATCATTAGGTGGAGCGGTAGTATTAACATCATTTATTTTATTCCTTGCAAATGTATTAGTATGAGACATATAAATACAATCATTCAAAAAAAATAAAGACTCTAGCATATTAGTAAGTAGTTAATATGTTGGGGTCTTTTTTGTTTTCCTCTCCTATATACCTTCAAGTATGAATATTCCCTCCGTCATGTAAAGAGAAAAAAGTCGAATTTTATATGTAAGAAAAAAAGAGGAATTTGACAGAAAAGATAGAAAATTTTAAAGGTCAGAATTTGTTAGCTTGCTAACTAATTTCTATTAATTGATGTTGGAAGCGTTTTCGGTTGGTTTTAAGTATGAACCATTTAATCTATTTACAGGGGGATGAGGATTTTATGAAACAAAAATCTATGGATACGCTAGCTGCACAAATGGAGGACTTTTTTCCGGTACGTGATGTAGATCATTTGGAATTTTACGTAGGAAATGCAAAGCAATCAAGTTATTACCTCGCGAGAGCATTCGGGTTCAAAATTGTGGCTTACTCTGGATTAGAAACTGGTAACCGTGAAAAGGTATCTTATGTTCTTGTGCAAAAAAATATGCGTTTTGTTGTGTCTGGAGCTTTAAGTAGCGATAATCGTATCGCAGAATTTGTAAAGACACATGGTGATGGTGTAAAAGATGTTGCTTTACTTGTTGACGATGTTGACAAAGCATATTCGGAAGCTGTGAAACGTGGTGCCGTTGCAATTGCTCCACCTGTGGAATTAACAGACGAGAACGGTACACTGAAAAAAGCAGTTATTGGTACGTATGGTGATACAATTCACACGCTTGTAGAGCGTAAAAATTATAAAGGAACATTTATGCCAGGATTCCAACAAGTGGAGTTTAATATTCCATTTGAAGAGTCGGGTTTAATTGCTGTAGATCACGTAGTTGGTAATGTTGAGAAAATGGAAGAATGGGTTAGCTATTATGAGAATGTTATGGGCTTTAAACAAATGATTCATTTTGATGATGACGATATTAGTACAGAGTATTCAGCATTAATGTCGAAAGTTATGACAAATGGAAGTCGTATTAAGTTCCCTATTAACGAGCCAGCAGATGGAAAGAGAAAATCGCAAATTCAAGAATATCTAGAATTCTATAATGGAGCAGGTGTACAACATCTTGCTTTATTAACAAGCGATATCGTTAAAACAGTGGAAGCGCTTCGTGAAAATGGCGTGGAGTTTTTAGATACACCTGATACTTATTATGATGAGTTAAGTGCGCGAGTTGGGAAAATTGATGAAGAAATTGATAGGTTAAAAGAATTAAAGATTTTAGTAGATCGCGATGAGGAAGGATACTTACTACAAATCTTTACGAAACCAATTGTAGATCGTCCAACTTTATTTATTGAAATTATTCAACGTAAAGGTTCTCGCGGATTTGGAGAAGGGAACTTTAAAGCGTTATTTGAATCAATTGAAAGAGAACAGGAACGTCGCGGAAACTTATAAGATTTGTATCCACCAGCAAAAGTCTCTTTGCTGGTGGAAATTTCATTTTCATAGGGAGGAATCATGATGAAATTTGTTACATTTCGTCTTCCTTCGAAAGAAATGCGAGCTGGATGGCTTGAAGGTGACAAAGTAATTGATATGAATCTTGCTAGTGATGGAAAATTACCTTCTTCTATGTTCGCCTTTTTAGAGAAAGCGGATGAGTATGTAGAAGTATTGCGTAATATGGAGAATCCGGAAAAGGGTATATATTCCTTAGAGGAAGTGCAATTAGCGGCGGCAATTCCTAATCCGAGTAGTATTCGGGATTTTTACGCGTTTGAACAGCATGTAAAAACGGCCCGCGGCCGGAGAGGTCTAGAGGTTGTACCTGAATGGTACGATATCCCGGTTTTTTATTTTACGAACCATCGTGCTGTAATTGGTCCAGATGATTTTGTAATTGGTCCGAAGAAATCTAAAAAGCTTGATTATGAGTTAGAGATCGCTTGCGTAATTGGGAAAGAAGGAAGAAATATTTCTCGTGAGCAAGCAGAGGAATACATTTTTGGTTATTGTATTATGAACGACTGGAGTGCAAGGGACTTACAAGCAACAGAAATGAAGGTAGGACTTGGTCCAGCAAAAGGAAAAGATTTTGCAACTTCATTAGGAGCGCACCTTGTTACGAAAGAGGAATTGGATGTTTATCGTAACGGTGACCGTTATGAGCTAGAGATGACTGCTCATGTAAATGGAAAGCTATTATCAAAGGGGAACTTCCAAGATATTTACTATACATTTGCTGAAATGATTGAACGTGCTTCGGAAGACGTTACGTTATATCCAGGCGATGTGATTGGTTCTGGGACAGTAGGAACAGGTTGTGTTTTAGAACTGGGTACGGAAGAGTGGCTGCAAGATGGGGATGTTGTAGAACTTACGATTACTGGTTTAGGTACGTTACGTAATACGGTCAAAAAAGAAATGGAAGCAGGTGATGGGCATGTTTTATCGTCACATGGGGGAGCTACCTCATAAACGACATGTACAATTCCGTAAAAAAGATGGGTCGCTTTATCGCGAACAGGTAATGGGAACAAAAGGTTTTTCTGGTACGCAATCTATTTTGTACCATCATTATATGCCAACGGAAGTAGGTCATGCGGCATTATCTCATTCTTGTCAGTTGCAGTATGAAGAAGATGTAGCTCTTGCTCATCGTCATTTTCGCACGAAAGAAAATAAAAAAACTGGCGATGCAGTAAGCGGAAGGAATTTTATGCTTGGGAATGAGGATTTATTAATTGGAGTAGTGGCTCCAACAGAAAAAATGGACTATTTCTACCGTAATGGTGATGGTGATGAAATGTTATTTGTTCATTACGGAACAGGGAAAATTGAAACGATGTTTGGAACGATTCACTATCGAAAAGGTGATTATGTAACAATCCCAATTGGAACGATTTATCGTGTTATTCCAGATGAAGGAGAGACTAAGTTTCTTGTTGTAGAGGCAAATAGTCAAATCACAACGCCGCGTCGTTATCGGAATGAATATGGACAATTGTTAGAGCATAGTCCGTTTTGTGAGAGAGATATTCGTGGTCCTGAAAAATTAGAGACGTATGATCAAAAAGGTGAGTTTGTCGTAATGACAAAGTCGCGAGGCTATATGCATAAACATGTTTTAGGGCACCATCCGTTAGATGTTGTTGGTTGGGATGGCTATTTATATCCGTGGGTCTTTAATGTAGAGGACTTTGAACCAATCACAGGTCGTATTCATCAGCCACCTCCAGTACATCAAACGTTCGAAGGTCACAATTTCGTTATTTGTTCTTTCGTACCACGTTTATACGACTATCATCCAGAATCTATTCCGGCACCATATTATCATAGTAACGTGAATAGTGATGAAGTACTGTACTATGTAGAAGGAAACTTTATGAGCCGGAAAGGTGTGGAAGAAGGTTCTATTACACTTCATCCGAGCGGAATTCCTCATGGGCCGCATCCTGGGAAAACAGAGGGAAGTATAGGGAAGAAAGAAACACTTGAACTAGCTGTTATGATAGACACGTTCCGTCCGCTTCGTATTGTAAAGCAAGCACATGAAACAGAAGATGAAAAATATATGTATAGCTGGATTGAAGAAGGTTCACATACTGTGAAATAGGTAAAAAGAGGCATGCTCAATAAGTGAGCATGCCTCTTTTGTGGAATCGACATGTATAATAATACCAAAAAAAAATACGGAAAGATATATAGAAACAACGATAAGGATATTGTATGTTCCGAAAGATTTCTACTTATTTCGACAAAAGTATTGACTGGGGAAAGTGCAATGAGTAAAATAAAAAAGCGAATTAAAAATTTTCAGAAAATTTAAAACTTGGAGGAGCATGCTATGAAGCAAATTTTTCAAAAGAAGCCTATTGCAAAGCTAATGCAAGAGAGTAAGCAAAAGACGTTAGCAAGAACATTGGGTGCATTGGATTTAACTATGCTTGGAATCGGGGCAATTGTTGGAACAGGTATTTTTGTTCTAACGGGCGTGGTAGCAGCAAAACATTCTGGGCCAGCTATTATATTATCATTTGCGATAGCCGCGTTAGCCTGTGCCTTTGCTGCATTTTGTTATGCTGAATTCGCTTCTTCAGTTCCTGTCTCAGGCAGTGTGTATACGTACACATATGCGACGATGGGAGAGGTATTCGCATTTTTAATTGGATGGGACTTAATGCTTGAGTATTTACTCGCTACATCTGCTGTAGCAAACGGTTGGTCCGCTTATTTTCAATCTTTATTAAAGGGATTTGGGATCCATATTCCTACCATTCTCTCCTCGGCCCCTGGTACAGGAAAGGGTGGAATAATTGATTTGCCTGCGGTTCTAATTATTTTAGTGATGACAGTTCTTTTATCTAGAGGTGTTCGTGAAAGTGCACGAATAAATAACATTATGGTGTTTATTAAATTAGCGGTTGTTCTCATATTTATCTTTGCTGGTTTTAATTATGTAAAACCTGAAAATTGGACACCTTTTATGCCGTTTGGCTTAGATGGTGTAATGGCTGGAGCTGCTACAGTGTTTTTTGCATTCATAGGGTTTGATGCAGTTTCAACGGCAGCAGAAGAAGTGAAACGTCCACAACGTGATTTACCAATTGGCATTATTGCATCTTTATTAATTTGTACGGTTCTTTATATTGTTGTTTCACTTATTTTGACAGGAATTGTTCCATACGGACAGTTAAATATATCAGATCCAGTTGCTTTTGCACTTCAATTTATTGGACAAGATAGTTTAGCGGGAGTAATTTCAGTAGGAGCAATTACAGGAATCACAACAGTAATGTTAGTTATGATGTATGGGCAAGTACGTGTTTCGTATGCAATGAGCAGAGATGGATTATTGCCGAAGCGCCTTGCTAAAGTCCATCCAAAATTTAAAACACCATTTTTAAATACATGGACAACAGGAATTATTGCAGCACTTATTTCAGGATTAATAGATTTAAATGTGTTAGCGCATCTTGTAAATATGGGGACTTTATCAGCCTTTGCACTTGTAGCTGTTGCTGTTATTGTAATGAGAAGAACTCATCCGGATTTACCAAGAGCATTTAAGGCACCGCTTGTACCATTTTTACCAGCATTAACGGTGATTTTTTGTTTATATTTAATGCTTCAGTTATCCGGAACTGCTTGGATTAGTTTTGGGGTATGGATGGTTATCGGTATTGCGGTTTACTTCTTATATAGCCGAAAACATAGTGCTTTAAATAATAGTAAAGACGAAGAAGATGCAGCGAATTTATAAGTTGAAAAATCCATTCTAATTCTGTTAGGATGGATTTTTTGTTCTGAAAATTTACATTTTTCTGATTGTGTATATAATATAATTGTTGGGGAACTGAGGGGGGAATGTATGAAAAATACGTGGCGTGAGTTAAGGGAGATGGACCGAAACATATGGATTCGGTTTATTGGCGAAACGTTAAATGGAATTGCAATGATGATGTTGATGCCTTTTTTTGCCCTATATTTAAAAGATAAGGTGGATTCGTTATTGGAAGTAGGGGTTATTATGGCACTTTCTCCGATTGCCGCAAGTTTCGGTTCTCTTCTTGGTGGGAGGATTGCTGATATATATGGAAGAAAGCCAATAATGATTTTTTCAATGGTGAGTAATGCTTTGTTCATGCTAGGTTTTTTATTTATAGAAGGATTTATTCCTTATGCTATTTTATCTATTTTTTTAGGGCTCAGTAATTCATTATTCCATCCCGCTGCATCAGCAATGGTTGCGGATGTAACAGCACCTGAAAAAAGAACAGAAGCATATGGTTTATTACGAATGGGGCACAATATAGGTGCTGCAATTGGCCCGATAATGGGTGCTTCAGTAGTTATGTTGTCGAAGAACCTTGTGTTTATTATTGCCTCGTCTACGATGTTATTTTATGCATTACTTGTATTCATTCTTATTCAAGAGACAATGCCAAAGAGTGCGACTAAAGAAGAGAATAAAGAAAAGGAATCAGAGGCGGTTTGGAAAATTGTAATGAGAGATAAGGCACTAATGATTTATTTGTTAGCAGGTATCATTATTTCGATGGGATTTTCTCAAACAGAGGGCATGTTGCCGCTGCACTTTGATAATGAAATGAAAGGCATTTTTGGAACTAACAATCCATATCCATATTTAATGGCTTTAAATGGACTATTAGTTGTGTTGTTCCAATTTCAAATTTCAAAATGGGCCACAGATAAACCTGTCGGAAAGACGATGTTATATGGTGCATGTTTGTTCGGTATTGGTTTGTTCTTTATAGGATGGTTACCAAAGTGGTTTGGAGAATTTGATGCAAATGCTACGATTATTTTAATAACGTTGCTGTTCGTTTATGCCATATATACGTTAGGTGAGATGATTATGTCGCCTGTACAGATGACGTTTGTAGCGAATTTGGCCCCTGAGCACTTGAGAGGGACTTATATGGGAGCTGCCAGTTTGCAGTGGATTACAGGAGGCGCATTCGGTCCACTTCTTGGCGGTTTTTTATTGGATCGATTACTTGGCCACTTTCTATTTACAATTTTAGCTGTAGGATGTGTAGTTGCAGGTATTGTATATGTTTCTTTAGATCGTCTTGTTGAGCAAAGGCAAAAAGGCACACTGACCAAACAATCTTCTTAATGAGTAGATGACATACACAAAAAGGGGATTTCTACATATTTTAGGTACATAACTAGATTGGATTACAATTTTATCCCGCTATTTGTGGGCAGTAAGACTTCCACCTCAAAATTCGGCGGGAGATAACTGTCCGATTGGTGCGGGCTGATAATTAGTGGGGATGGCCCCTCGCTAATTAAAGTTTCACTGTATTTTAGAATTTAATTTTGTATATTTATGAAGAAAGTTAAGTAGAAAAAGTATAGAAAACCAATAAGTGGTGTCATTTAATTATTTGTGGAAGTTACATTTTATTTCAAATAGGAACTACCTATTTTTATAAAAAGTGCTAAAATAGAAAAATGAAAACAATTGGTTAGGGTGATTTCAGTGACAAAAATTAAATTAGGTTTATTATATGGTGGAAAATCAGCTGAGCATCAAGTTTCGCTACAAACGGCTCTTGCTGCTATTAAAGCATTAAATCAAGATACATTCGAGATTCATCCAATTTATATTACAGAACAAGGTCAATGGGTGCGCGGTGAGCGTATTGAAGGTGAAGTAACAGATGTTGAAGTTCTAAAAATGAGCGGCGCAGAAAATGCGATTTCTCCGTTATCATTAAGCACAGAAATCATTCCATCTGCAGCTTCTGAGGAAAATGCTATCGACGTTATTTTTCCATTATTACATGGACCAAATGGTGAAGATGGAACGGTTCAAGGATTATTAGAATTAATGAACATTCCTTATGTAGGAAATGGTGTTCTAGCATCTGCTGCTGGCATGGATAAAGTTGTTATGAAAAACATCTTTGCAGAAGCTGGATTGAAACAAGCGAAGTATGCATCTTTTATTCGTAGTGCATGGGAAAAAAATTGTGAAACAGCATATGAAAAAGTAGAAGAAGTTTTAGGATATCCTTGCTTCGTAAAACCAGCAAACCTTGGTTCAAGTGTTGGTATTAATAAGTGTAAAAATCGTGAAGAGCTTGAGAATGCATTTGAAGAGGCATTCCAATTTGACCGCAAAATTATTGTAGAAGAAAATATCGTTGGACGTGAAGTAGAAGTTGGTGTATTAGGTAATGATGAACCGAAATGTTCAGTTGTAGGTGAAATCGTACCGAAAAAGGACTTCTATGATTATAAGTCGAAATATATCGATGGCGATACAGCATTAATTATTCCGGCTGAAATGACAGAAGAAGAGTCTAATGTCATTAAGCGAGATGCAATTATTGCATTCCAATCGTTAGATAGTGCTGGCTTAACAAGAGCTGATTTCTTCTTAACGAAAGATGGAGAAGTATATATTAACGAAGTGAATACGATGCCAGGGTTTACGCCGTTTAGTATGTTCCCTCTACTATGGCAACATACTGGATTACCGTATCCGGAATTAATTGAAGAGCTAATTCGTTTAGCGATTGAGCGTCACGAAGAAAAACAAAAAATTAAATATACAATCTAACAAAAAAGGAGGAAGCACTATTCGCAGGAATAGTGCTTCCTCTATGTAAGGAGTGTTCTCATGATAAATCGAACGTTAAAACAAGTAGAACAGATGGTAAATGGTACGGGATTAGCAGAGCAATATGAGGGAATTACTATACAAGGAGTGTCTATTGATACGAGAAAAATTGAAAATGGAAACTTATATGTTCCGATTCAAGGTGAACGTTTCGATGGACATGCTTTTGTAGATAAAGCCGTTGAAAATGGAGCCGTGGCGACATTATGGATGAAAGATGTAGCAAATCCACCTGAGAATCTTCCTGTTATTTTTGTGGAAGACACGTTATCAGCATTACAAATGTTAGCGAAAAACTATCGCAATCAATTAGATGTGAAAGTTATTGGTGTGACAGGGAGTAACGGTAAAACATCTACAAAAGATATTGTAACAAGTCTTCTTGCAACTAAATTCAAAGTTCAAAAAACAGAAGGCAACTTTAATAACCATATTGGGTTACCTCTTACTATTTTAAACTTAGAAGAAAATACAGAAGTAGCTGTATTAGAGATGGGTATGTCAAGCCGCGGGGAAATTGAATTCTTATCTAAGTTAGCACGTCCAAATGCAGCTATCATTACGAACATCGGTGAGGCACATTTAATGGACTTAGGCTCTCGTGAAGCAATTGCTGAAGCGAAATTAGAAATTGTGACAGGATTACAAGAAGGTGGAGTATTCGTATATAACGGAGATGAGCCATTATTAACAAATCGTGTTCCTGAAATGAATTTAATAGCTGAAACAGTTACGTTTGGTGATGCTAGAGCAAATGATTATTATCCAACGACTGTAGCATTACAGGCGACTGGGACACATTTTAAAATGAATAGAGATGAAAATATTTCATTCTACTTACCAGTATTGGGGAAACATAATGTGTATAATACGCTTGCTTCAATGGCAATTGCAAAACATTTTGGTGTAACATGGGAAGAAATGAAACAAGGTTTAGTAACACTTCAAATGACGGGCATGCGTATGGAAATTGTAAAAACGGATAGTGGATTAACAATTATCAATGATGCTTATAATGCAAGTCCGACAGCTATGGAAGCAGCATTCCACTTAATGAACGGTTTAGATGGATTTGCTAAGAAGATCGTTGTACTCGGTGATATGTTAGAGCTTGGAAATCAAGAAGTACAGTTTCATTATGAAGTCGGTAAATTAATCGATCCAGCAAAAATTGCATATGTGTTCACATATGGTAAATTAGGGGCTCAAATTGCTGAAGGAGCGAAAATTAATTTCCCTATTGAGCGTGTAAAAGCGTATGATAATAAAGAGGAGCTAGTAAAAGAGTTACAAGCAGTAGTTGATGTGAAAGATGTTGTATTAATAAAAGCATCTCGTGGCATGAAATTGGAAGAAGTAATTACGATGTTGAAATAATTGGTGTATATAAATAGGGATGATAGATGCGAAAATAGAAGAAACTTATAATAAGCGCTTACAGTAAATATAAAAAAATAAAAGTGAAGAAAAAAACTCTGAATATGAAAATAAGGTAACAGTTGGGTTTGCTTTTTGCACATACAAAACTTATAATTGATAAAGTGTAATAACGTTTAGAAGTATTTTCGCGAAGAATATACGCCCGTTTATATACGTGAGCATTCAGGAAAAGGGCTTTTCCGCAAATTCGGAAAACGCCTTTTTTTAAATGATAAGTATAGGATAGAAAAGGAGAAGTAACATTGACAACATTTCGAGAATTAGGATTAAGTGAGTCTTTACTACAATCTGTTGAAAGTATGGGCTTTGAAGAGGCTACGCCGATTCAAGCTGAAACAATTCCACATGCATTGCAAGGTAAGGATATTATTGGGCAAGCGCAAACAGGTACAGGGAAAACAGCAGCATTCGGATTACCACTATTAGATAAAGTGGATACAAATAAAGAAGCAGTTCAAGGTATTGTTATCGCGCCAACGCGTGAATTAGCAATTCAAGTTGGAGAAGAGCTGTACAAAATTGGTAAACATAAACGCGTTCGTATTTTACCAATCTATGGTGGTCAAGATATTAACCGCCAAATTCGTGCTCTAAAAAAACACCCACACATTATTGTTGGTACGCCGGGTCGTATTTTAGATCATATTAACCGTAAAACACTTCGCTTACAAAACGTAGAGACAGTTGTTCTTGACGAAGCGGATGAAATGTTAAACATGGGCTTCATTGAAGATATTGAAGCGATTTTAACAGATGTGCCAGATACACATCAAACATTATTATTCTCAGCGACAATGCCAGATCCAATCCGTCGTATTGCTGAGCGTTTCATGACTGAGCCTCAACACATTAAAGTAAAAGCAAAAGAAGTAACAATGCCAAACATTCAGCAGTTCTATTTAGAAGTGCAAGAAAAGAAAAAGTTTGACGTGTTAACACGCTTATTAGATATTCAATCTCCAGAGCTTGCAATCGTATTCGGTCGTACAAAGCGTCGTGTTGATGAATTATCAGAAGCATTAAACTTACGTGGTTATGCAGCAGAAGGTATTCACGGTGACTTAACACAAGCGAAGCGTATGTCTGTATTACGTAAATTTAAAGAAGGTGCTATTGAAGTTCTTGTTGCAACAGACGTTGCTGCACGTGGTCTTGATATTTCAGGCGTAACACATGTATATAACTTCGATATCCCACAAGATCCAGAATCATACGTTCACCGTATCGGTCGTACTGGCCGTGCAGGTAAAAAAGGTATTGCAATGTTATTTGTAACACCACGTGAATCAGGACAATTAAAAAATATCGAGCGCACTACAAAACGTAAAGTTGATCGTATGGAAGCACCGACACTTGACGAGGCATTAGAAGGTCAACAACGTTTAATCGCTGAAAAACTTCAAAGCACAATTGAAAATGATAATTTATCATACTACAAGCGTATTGCAGAAGAAATGTTAGAAGAGAATGATTCTGTAACAGTAGTAGCTGCTGCTTTAAAAATGATGACAAAAGAGCCAGATACAACTCCAATCGCTTTAACGTCAGAACCACCAGTTGTTTCAAGAGGTGGCGGTTCTAAAAAACGCGGCGGTAACGGAGGCGGATACCGTGATGGTAACCGTAATCGTAGTCGTGACGGACGCGGCGGTGGCGATGGTCGTAACCGTGATCGCAATCGTGATGGTGGTAGCCGTGGTGGCGATGGCCGTAACCGTGATCGCAATCGTGATGGTGGTAGCCGTGGTCGTAAAGGTGAAGGTCAAGGTCGCCCTGGATCTTCAAATGGACGTGGCGAAAGAAAACATCATAGCCGTCCACAAGCTTAATAAAAAAGAGAATGCCCTTTGCTGGCATTCTCTTTTTTTTATTTCTGTAATTGTACATACTACATAATAACTTGTGTAGAAAAGAGGTGCTACATGCTTGTAAGACTTGGATATGTTGCGATGAGTGTACATTTAAAGAATGCATCTCCATCTCAAACGATGACATATGCGCAGTTTCAACGAATTGGTGATCGAGAGGCTGCAATTCGTAAACTCGAAAGAATTGCTAATTCGAATTTAGAAAATTGTTTACGGTTATTAAAGCATAATAAAGGGCATGATATATCTTTCTTTCGGCTTAGTTCCAAGCTTGTTCCTTTAGCGAATCATGAGGAGTTGTTAGAGTGGAACTATATTCGCCCCTTAAAAGAAAATTTAAAAGTACTAGGTGATTACGCTATTCGAATGAATATGCGTATTGATTTTCATCCAGATCATTTCGTTGTGCTGAATTCACCTGAAGAGAATATTTTTAAACAATCTGTAAAGACATTGCAGATGCATAAAAAATTATTAAAAGGTATGGGGATTGAACATAAGCAACGATGCGTATTACATGTGGGTGGAGGTTATAAAGATAAGGAACTCGCATTAGAACGCTTTATAGAAAATTGGTCAAGTGTTCCAAGAAGTATCCAAGAGATGGTCATATTAGAAAATGATGATACGACCTTTTCTTTAGAAGAAACATTGTATTTAGGTGAAAAATTAGATATTCCAGTCGTGTTTGATTTGCATCACCATATGATGAATAATGATCGAGAAGATTGGCATGAAGATTGGGCGCGTGTTGTACATACGTGGGAATCGTCTTTGTTACCAGTGAAAATGCACATTTCTAGTCCTAGAGAGGGAAAAGACCCGAGAGCGCATGCGGACTTTATTGATGTAGATACTTTTTTATCTTTTTTAAAAAAGATAAAGGGAAGTGTTTCGCAAATTGATTGTATGATTGAGGCGAAGAAGAAGGATGAGTCTTTATTTCAACTAATGAGAGATTTAAGTAAACAAACAGATGTAGAAATTGTCGATGGTGCGAGCTTTTATATTAAATAAGCTCTGCACCATCGAATTTTTTTGTTAATAATGGAGTGAAAATACCACCAATAATCAATCCTGTTAAATGGCTTATAGGGTTAGCGGAGGGATTGAAGAAAGTGAATAGTAGTAATATACATATCATGATTGAAAAAATAGCAATGTCTCTTGGATTGGAAGAACGATATCGACTATACAATAGAAATAATTGTGCACCTAGCAATCCGAAAATACCACCAGATGCCCCGGCATGAATATATTCAAGAGGCATAATGAGATAAGAAGAAATATTTCCAAGAATGCCAGAAAGGAAAAAAATAATGATGAAAGAAAAGTGCCCTAGTTGTTTTTCAATAGAAGAGCCAAGCACAAATAAACAAATACTATTAGAAAGGAAATGTTGTAAGTCTACATGTACAAGTAAGGAAGTTATGAGACGCCACCATTCTCCTTTAGCGATATATTCATTGTAGGATGCCATGGGAAAGAGAAGAAAGTCGCCTAACATAATCGTGACTAATTGTATGAGAAGTAAAGTGATGACGATTGGTTGTAAGGAAATGCGGGCAGAAGGTATTAGCATGTTGTGAGTATCACTCCTTTTGCATCAGAAAGATTCTCTGTTATTCTTACAATATGAAAAAAGAAAGCTAAATAGAAGAAGGGGATTTTGAAATGATTGTAGGGATTGGAATCGATATTATTGAATTGAATCGAATTGAAAAAATGCTAGATGGAAAACTTAAATTTATGGAGCGTATTTTAACTGAAAGTGAACGCAATGTTGCTAAGGAGCTGAAGGGAAGTCGCCTTACAGAGTTTGTAGCTGGAAGATTTGCAGCGAAAGAGGCGTATTCAAAAGCGGTAGGAACTGGTATTGGAAAAGAAGTAAGTTTTTTAGATATTGAAGTAAGGAATGATGATAGAGGTAAGCCGATTCTCGTTACAAGTACAGAGCATATTGTTCATTTATCAATTAGTCATAGTAAGGAATTTGCTGTTGCTCAAGTTGTTTTAGAAAGCTCGTCACGCTAGTCTGCATATTTTATATCTTTGTCTCATATATTTGATGTAGCGATAAGGAAGGTACATCTTCCATTCATTTATAGGGGCAAAGGGGCTGAAGTGATGAAAAGGCGTCTGTTTTTAGTTCTTGTCGGTTTATTAACCGTTTTTGTGTTGGCGGGTTGTATGGAAAAGAAACAAGATGATGTTGTGAGAGATTTAGAGGCGAAAGTAAAAGGGATGAAAAGTTATCAAGCTGAAGCAAAATTATCTATTAAAACAGGGAATGAGCCTCAGGAGTACAAGGTAGAAATATGGCATAAGGAACCTTCTTTTTATCGTGTGAATTTGCAGAATGCGAAAAAAGATCAAAGCCAAATTATTTTAAGAAATGAAGAAGGGGTATTTGTATTAACGCCAGCACTTAATAAGAGTTTCCGTTTCCAAAGTGATTGGCCGCAAAATAGTAGCCAGGCTTATTTATATGAATCCCTTGTGAGAGATATTTTGCAGGATAAGAAAAACCTTACTTTTGAAAAAACAGATAAGTATTATATTTTTAAAACAAAAACAAACTATCAACATCAAAACATGTTGCCGAAACAAGAGATTACATTGAAGAAAAGTGATTTAACACCAGTTTCGGTGAAGTTAATGGATAATGATCAAAATGTTCTTGTGAAAGTAGATTTCTCAAAAGTGAAATTTGATGCGAAATTTGATAAAGGTGCATTTGATACGAAACAAAATATGTCTAGAGCGCAAGTAGATGTTCAAACAACAGCGAAAGAAGACAAACCATTTGCTATTTTGTATCCGCGTGATACGCCGCAAGGTATGGTTTTGAAAGATGAAAAAGAGTTGAAGACAGACAGTGGCAAGCGTGCGATACTCACATACACTGGAAGTAAGAAATCCTTTACTTTGATACAAGAAAAGGCAAAAGTTGCAGAGGCTTCGTCAGCGATAAGTGTGAGCGGAGAATTGGTTGATCTTGGCTTTACAATTGGGGCATTGACGAAAGATTCTTTAACGTGGTCGCATAACGGAGTAGAATATATGCTCGTGTCTAAAGGTTTAGAGCCGAAGGAGCTATTAATGGTTGCTCGTTCAGTTACAGAGAAGCAAGTGAAGTAAACTTCTTAGACGTGGTGATATATGTGCACCACGTCTTTTCTTAGTTTGAAGGGTGGATTTCATAAAAGAAGCATATAAAAGAATAAGCTTCGCATATCGTGTATAAGGAAGTGTATTTATGGAAGAAGCACCATTTTACCGTGACACTTGGGTGGAAGTGGATTTAGATGCGATCTATAACAATATTACACACATTAAAGATTTCATTCTAAGTGATGTAGAGATTTTTGCTGTAGTCAAGGCGAATGCATATGGACACGATTATGTACCGGTAGCTAAAACGGCATTAGAAGCAGGGGCGACAAGGTTAGCGGTTGCCTTTTTAGATGAAGCTCTAGTGCTTCGAAGGGCTGGTATTACTGTGCCGATTTTAGTGTTAGGTCCTTCCCCGCCTCGTGATGTCAATGTAGCTGCTGAAAATGATGTAGCGTTAACTGTTTTTCAAAAAGAATGGGTGGATGAAGCAATCAAACTTTGGGATGGTTCATCTACAATGAAATACCACATTAATTTCGATAGTGGTATGGGAAGAATTGGAATGCGCGAACGAAAAGAATTAAAAGGATTTTTAAAGAGTTTAGAAGGTGCGCCATTTTTAGAATTAGAAGGAGTTTATACACATTTTGCAACAGCGGATGAGGTGGAGACTTCTTACTTTGATAAGCAATATAACACATTTTTGCAGCAGTTAAGTTGGTTGAAAGAGTTCGGAGTGGATCCTAAGTTTGTCCATACAGCTAATAGTGCTGCAACGCTACGTTTTCAAGGGATTACATTTAATGCAGTACGAATTGGCATTGCGATGTATGGGTTATCCCCGTCTGTAGAAATACGCCCTTTTTTACCGTTTAAATTAGAACCAGCGCTATCACTGCATACGAAAGTTGCTCATATTAAACAGGTGATTAAAGGGGATGGGATTAGTTATAACGTCACTTACCGAACGAAAACGGAAGAATGGATTGCAACTGTTGCGATTGGATATGCAGATGGATGGCTTAGAAGATTACAAGGGTTCGAAGTGCTTATAAATGGTAAAAGGGTACCGATTGTAGGTCGAGTAACAATGGATCAATTCATGATACACCTTCCTCGTGAAGTGCCGCTTGGTACGAAAGTTACACTCATTGGAAAACAAGGTGATGAGTATATTAGTGCTACTGAGGTTGCTGAATATTCTGGGACTATTAATTATGAAATTATTGCAACGATAAGCTTCCGTGTGCCGAGAATATTCATACGGCACGGCAAGGTTGTAGAAGTAATCAATTATTTGAACGATATATAGAAGGTAGTATGGTTTGCTTCTTGTCATTTGAGAGGACTGTTCATTGGTTAAGAATAAGCTCATTTTTGATGAGAAGCTTTTTACTTATCATTACTTTTAACATAATTTAACGTGAATTTTGCTGGGAAACTCTTTCGTTTCTTGTTTGTAATAAGATAAAAATAAAAGAATATGAATTTTTTGTTTGTGAATTGGAAAACATAAGCAAGGAATAAGGAAGTCTTTGCAACAGGCTCCATACAATGGTATTATTACAATAGGTGTCATATATATATTTGGGTGTGTAGTTGACGGTGGAGGTGTATTTTTGTGTCCGAATCAAGTGTAACTACTGAAATCGTGGTTCGGTTGCCAAAGCAAATGGTAACGGAATTGGACGGAATTGGAAAACAAGAGAATAAGAATCGCCATGAACTAATTTGCCAGGCAACACAACTGTTATTGCGTCAACATAAGACGAAGAAACGCTACCAACATGAATCAATGCGACGTGGGTACATTGAAATGGGAAAAATTAATCTTGGTATTGCATCGGAAGCTTTCTTAGCAGAGTATGAAGCAGCTCATACAGTAGAACGCTTAGTTAGCGGGGGGTAATATTTTGATTGTAAAACGCGGCGACGTGTATTTTGCAGACCTTTCCCCAGTTGTTGGTTCTGAGCAAGGAGGCGTTCGTCCGGTTCTTGTCATTCAAAATGACATCGGAAATCGTTTTAGTCCAACGGTGATTGTAGCGGCTATTACTGCACAGATTCAAAAAGCTAAATTACCCACTCATGTGGAAATTGATGCGAAAAAGTACGGTTTTGAGAGAGATTCTGTTATTTTACTTGAGCAGATTCGAACAATCGATAAGCAGCGCTTAACGGACAAAATCACTCACTTAGATGAAGTGATGATGATTCGTGTAGATGAAGCGCTACAAATTAGTTTAGGACTAATAGATTTTTAAATCGGCAGTTTAAGTTGCTCTCTTTACAGGGCAACTTTTTTTATTATAGAGGAGGTTACGGTTGTATATGGAAATGGTAGATAATCGACAAGCGTTAATGAAAATGTTAGTGAAGGAATTAGGCTTTACCGAAAAGCAAGTTCGTCATGTTATTCAATTAACAGAAGAAGGTAACACAGTTCCATTTATTGCTCGTTACCGAAAAGAATGGACAGGCTCTTTAGATGAAGTGCAAATTCGTACAATTTTAGAGAGATGGCAATATATGATGCAGCTTGAAGATAGGAAAGAAGAGGTTCTTCGTCTTATTGATGAGAAGGGGAAACTGACAGGAGAGTTACGTCAGCAAATTGTTAAAGCTGTAAAGTTGCAAGAAGTAGAAGATTTATATCGTCCATATAAAGAGAAAAGAAGAACGAAAGCAACGATTGCAAAAGAAAAAGGACTAGAGCCGTTAGCTGAATGGTTATTGTTATATAAGAAAGAAGATCCAAATCAGAAGGCAGTGGAGTTTATTAACGCAGAGAAAGAAGTGCAATCTGCAGAAGAAGCATTACAAGGTGCCCAAGACATTATTGCAGAAATCGTTTCAGATGAAGCGGCTTATCGTAGTTGGATTCGGAATGTTACTTTTAGAAAAGGTGTTATGTCTTCTTCCGTAAAAGATGAAGAGAAAGATGAAAAGAATATATATGAAATGTATTACAGTTATGAAGAACCTTTGCAGAAAGTAGTGCCGCATCGTGTATTAGCGATGAATCGCGGTGAGAAAGAAGATATATTGAGAGTTTCTGTTGTTCCACCAGTAGATGAGATAGTAACTTTCTTATATAAGAGAGTAATTCGTGATAACGATTCTAAAAGTGCACATTATGTAAAGTTAGCAATTGAGGATGGTTATAAACGATTAATTCAATCCTCCATTGAAAGAGAGATTCGAAAAGAATTAACAGAAACAGCTGAGGAACAAGCGATACATATTTTTTCTGAGAACTTACGTAATTTGTTATTACAACCTCCAATGAAAGGAAAGGTTGTGTTAGCTTTAGATCCTGCATATAGGACGGGTTGTAAATTAGCTGTTGTAGATGATACGGGGAAGGTTCTATATATTGATGTTATTTATCCGCATCCACCTGTTCGTAAATATGAAGATGCAAAAACGAAAGTTCTTTCTATTATAGATAAATATCAAGTTGAAATGATTGCGATTGGGAATGGTACAGCTTCTAGAGAATCGGAAGAATTTATAGTTGATGTATTACAAAATGTGAAACAAGAAGTCTTCTATATTATTGTGAACGAAGCTGGTGCGAGTGTGTATTCGGCCTCTGATTTAGCTCGTGAGGAATTTCCGAATTTACAGGTTGAAGAAAGAAGTGCTGTTTCTATTGGGAGACGTCTGCAAGATCCACT
This sequence comes from Bacillus sp. AR2-1, assembly GCF_008368755.1. NCBI lineage: Bacteria > Bacillati > Bacillota > Bacilli > Caryophanales > Bacillaceae > Bacillus > Bacillus sp. AR2-1. The sequence goes on along the minus strand of NZ_QORY01000038.1, from coordinate 2,383 downwards.
CGCTGAACTTGTGAAGATTGATCCTAAATCAGTTGGGGTTGGACAATACCAACATGATGTATCTCAAAAGAGATTGAATGAATCATTAACATTTGTAGTAGAGACGGCAGTTAACCAAGTCGGTGTGAATGTAAATACAGCTTCAGTTGCGTTATTGCAATATGTTTCGGGTTTATCGAAAACTGTTGCGAAAAATATTGTGGCAAAGCGTGAAGAAGAAGGGAAATTTACAAAACGAACAGACTTAAAGAAAATACCGCGTCTAGGTGCGAAGACATACGAACAATGCATAGGTTTCTTACGTATATTAGAAGGGGCAAATCCGTTAGATCGAACGGGTATTCATCCAGAACAATATAAAAATGTTGAATTGTTATTGAAGAGTCTAGGGTTATCAAAAGATGACGTAGGGCAATTGCAATTACAAAAGAGCTTAGAAGAAGTGGAGATTTCTAAGTTATCGCAAGAAACGGGAGTTGGGGAGCCAACATTAGTTGATATTATAGATGCGCTCATTAGTCCAGAGCGAGACATGAGGGATGAGTTGTCTAAACCGCTTCTGAAAAAAGGGATTTTGAAATTAGAAGATTTAAAACGTGGTATGGAACTGGAAGGAACAGTTCGTAACGTTGTTGATTTTGGTGCTTTTGTTGATGTAGGTGTAAAACAAGATGGTTTAGTACATATTTCTAAACTAAGCAAACAGTATGTGAAGCATCCATTAGATATTGTATCTGTCGGACAAATCGTCAAGGTATGGGTAGATGATATTGATACGAAAAAAGGTCGCGTTGCACTATCCATGTTGCCGATTGAATAGTAAGAGAAGAGAGAGCAGATGAAACTGCTCTTTTTTTATGGGATAAAACGTGTAATGGATTATGAGCTTTGATGTATTTTGCTATAATAAAACCAGCATTCATTTAGTAATTTAATTTGATACCGGTTTTTTTCAAAATATGCGCGTTGCATTTGTTTTTTTAGCCACGTAGGCATAGGAATCCCTCCTTGTTTAATCCTACTCTCAAAAATGTAAGGTACTATTGATGAGAGGTTGGTGAGTGGATTTCTATTCATGCTATATTTTTAGAAACCACGCTTCTTGAATGAGGATGGGTATATGTACTATTTAATATATGTATAAGGGAGGAGAAAAGTGTAAAAATATTTTTTAGTTTAGGAGGAATGAGAGTGGATGAGCAAGAAATACAGCGTCTGGTGGAAGAAGTATCACTACAATACTTCGGAATGCCATTTTTACATAGAGCTATGTTCAATAGTAGGTTGCGTACAACTGGTGGACGTTATCTATTGAATACACACAACATTGAACTGAATTATCGATATTATGAAATGTATGGGAAAGAAGAGTTAGCCGGAATCATTAAACATGAGCTTTGTCATTATCACTTACATATTACAGGAAGGGGCTATAAGCACCGGGATAGAGATTTTCGTGAATTGTTGAAAGAAGTTGATGCGCCACGCTTCTGTAAACGAATAATTAATGAAGAGAAGGAAAAAAAGGTTTATACGTATGAATGTATGGGTTGTTTGCTTCAATATGTAAGAAGACGTCAAATAAATACAAAAAGATATGTCTGCGGAAAGTGTAAAGGGAAACTGAACCTGATAAAGAAAACATCTTGACAGTGAAAACGCAATCCAGTATATTATAAACATGTCACGTTTGTACAAGATGTTGAGAAAAAACATCTTGACTTACGATAAGAAATTTTATAAGATACAAATTGTCTTTATTATTCCGCAGTAGCTCAGTGGTAGAGCTATCGGCTGTTAACCGATCGGTCGTAGGTTCGAGTCCTACCTGCGGAGCCATACAGAGAAGTACCCAAGTGGCTCAAGGGGCTCCCCTGCTAAGGGAGTAGATCGCTAACGCGGTGCGAGGGTTCGAATCCCTTCTTCTCTGCCATACATACTGGCCCGTTGGTCAAGTGGTTAAGACACCGCCCTTTCACGGCGGTAACACGGGTTCGAATCCCGTACGGGTCACCACTTCGGAGGATTAGCTCAGCTGGGAGAGCACCTGCCTTACAAGCAGGGGGTCGGCGGTTCGATCCCGTCATCCTCCACCATATAAATTATATAAATAGTATCATCGCGGGGTGGAGCAGCACGGTAGCTCGTCGGGCTCATAACCCGAAGGTCGCAGGTTCAAATCCTGTCCCCGCAACCAAATGGTCCCGTGGTGTAGTGGTTAACATGCCTGCCTGTCACGCAGGAGATCGCCGGTTCGACCCCGGTCGGGACCGCCATTTTAACTTCTGCTATTTGGCAGTTGTTTTTTATTGGACATTATGTTACAATAACATTTGTCTTTGGAAAGAAGATAAATATTTCGATGGGCTATAGCCAAGCGGTA
>NZ_QORY01000037.1:0-2500 GCF_008368755.1 Bacillus sp. AR2-1 | reverse complement strand
ACGTGAAATTCCGTCGGAATCTGGGAGGACCATCTCCCAAGGCTAAATACTCCCTAGTGATCGATAGTGAACCAGTACCGTGAGGGAAAGGTGAAAAGCACCCCGGAAGGGGAGTGAAAGAGATCCTGAAACCGTGTGCCTACAAATAGTCAGAGCCCGTTAATGGGTGATGGCGTGCCTTTTGTAGAATGAACCGGCGAGTTACGATCCCGTGCGAGGTTAAGCTGAAGAGGCGGAGCCGCAGCGAAAGCGAGTCTGAATAGGGCGTTTAGTACGTGGTCGTAGACCCGAAACCAGGTGATCTACCCATGTCCAGGGTGAAGTTCAGGTAACACTGAATGGAGGCCCGAACCCACGCACGTTGAAAAGTGCGGGGATGAGGTGTGGGTAGCGGAGAAATTCCAATCGAACCTGGAGATAGCTGGTTCTCCCCGAAATAGCTTTAGGGCTAGCCTTAAGTGTAAGAGTCTTGGAGGTAGAGCACTGATTGAACTAGGGGTCCTCATCGGATTACCGAATTCAGTCAAACTCCGAATGCCAATGACTTATCCTTAGGAGTCAGACTGCGAGTGATAAGATCCGTAGTCAAGAGGGAAACAGCCCAGATCGCCAGCTAAGGTCCCAAAGTGTGTATTAAGTGGAAAAGGATGTGGAGTTGCTTAGACAACTAGGATGTTGGCTTAGAAGCAGCCACCATTTAAAGAGTGCGTAATAGCTCACTAGTCGAGTGACTCTGCGCCGAAAATGTACCGGGGCTAAATACACCACCGAAGCTGCGAATTGATACCAATGGTATCAGTGGTAGGGGAGCGTTCTAAGTGCAGTGAAGTCAGACCGGAAGGACTGGTGGAGCGCTTAGAAGTGAGAATGCCGGTATGAGTAGCGAAAGACGGGTGAGAATCCCGTCCACCGAATGCCTAAGGTTTCCTGAGGAAGGCTCGTCCGCTCAGGGTTAGTCAGGACCTAAGCCGAGGCCGACAGGCGTAGGCGATGGACAACAGGTTGATATTCCTGTACCACCTCTTTATCGTTTGAGCAATGGAGGGACGCAGAAGGATAGAAGAAGCGTGCGATTGGTTGTGCACGTCCAAGCAGTTAGGCTGATAAGTAGGCAAATCCGCTTATCGTGAAGGCTGAGCTGTGATGGGGAAGCTCCTTATGGAGCGAAGTCTTTGATTCCCCGCTGCCAAGAAAAGCTTCTAGCGAGATAAAAGGTGCCTGTACCGCAAACCGACACAGGTAGGCGAGGAGAGAATCCTAAGGTGTGCGAGAGAACTCTGGTTAAGGAACTCGGCAAAATGACCCCGTAACTTCGGGAGAAGGGGTGCTTTCTTAACGGAAAGCCGCAGTGAATAGGCCCAAGCGACTGTTTAGCAAAAACACAGGTCTCTGCGAAGCCGTAAGGCGAAGTATAGGGGCTGACACCTGCCCGGTGCTGGAAGGTTAAGGAGAGGGGTTAGCGTAAGCGAAGCTCTGAACTGAAGCCCCAGTAAACGGCGGCCGTAACTATAACGGTCCTAAGGTAGCGAAATTCCTTGTCGGGTAAGTTCCGACCCGCACGAAAGGTGTAACGATTTGGGCACTGTCTCAACCAGAGACTCGGTGAAATTATAGTACCTGTGAAGATGCAGGTTACCCGCGACAGGACGGAAAGACCCCGTGGAGCTTTACTGTAGCCTGATATTGAATTTTGGTACAGTTTGTACAGGATAGGCGGGAGCCATTGAAACCGGAGCGCTAGCTTCGGTGGAGGCGCTGGTGGGATACCGCCCTGACTGTATTGAAATTCTAACCTACGGGTCTTATCGACCCGGGAGACAGTGTCAGGTGGGCAGTTTGACTGGGGCGGTCGCCTCCTAAAGTGTAACGGAGGCGCCCAAAGGTTCCCTCAGAATGGTTGGAAATCATTCGTAGAGTGCAAAGGCATAAGGGAGCTTGACTGCGAGACCTACAAGTCGAGCAGGGACGAAAGTCGGGCTTAGTGATCCGGTGGTTCCGCATGGAAGGGCCATCGCTCAACGGATAAAAGCTACCCCGGGGATAACAGGCTTATCTCCCCCAAGAGTCCACATCGACGGGGAGGTTTGGCACCTCGATGTCGGCTCATCGCATCCTGGGGCTGTAGTCGGTCCCAAGGGTTGGGCTGTTCGCCCATTAAAGCGGTACGCGAGCTGGGTTCAGAACGTCGTGAGACAGTTCGGTCCCTATCCGTCGTGGGCGTAGGAAATTTGAGAGGAGCTGTCCTTAGTACGAGAGGACCGGGATGGACGCACCGCTGGTGTACCAGTTGTTCTGCCAAGGGCATAGCTGGGTAGCTATGTGCGGAAGGGATAAGTGCTGAAAGCATCTAAGCATGAAGCCCCCCTCAAGATGAGATTTCCCATAGCGTAAGCTAGTAAGATCCCTGAAAGATGATCAGGTTGATAGGTTCGAGGTGGAAGCATGGTGACATGTGGAGCTGACGAATACTAATAGATCGAGGACTTAACCATATAATATG
>NZ_QORY01000036.1:0-81246 GCF_008368755.1 Bacillus sp. AR2-1 | reverse complement strand
CGTTCAGTTTTCAAAGAACTTGTCTGCCGCTTCAGAAGCGACTTCATCATATTAACATCTTCATTTTTCGATGTCAACTACGTTTTAAAATTTCTTTTTTGTCGTTTTCTGCGTTTCCGCGTCAGCGACGTTTATTAATATACCATCATGATTTTTAAATAACAAGTGTTTTTTTAAAAAAACACAAAAAAATATCCATCCTACTTTCTTCTATATAGAGACACCTCCTCCCATCTATGGAAAACAGCTATTTAAATTGTATACCAATACACTCTAGTTAACCAAACTGTATTTCATAACCCCTTCCTAGATTTTCATTCTCTTCTATATTAAAGCCCTGATCATTTACTTCTCTATAGACTAACAATATAAAAAACAAATCAATCCAAACTAAAAAAATAGATTCACCACTTCCTACATAAAGCAAACATGCCGATTTTTAATTTTGTTCCTCCACACAAACTATTAATTGAACGAATCGGTTGTTTACAGACAGCTCGATTAGGTAATAGTCTTATCGCTCGGCGAATAGCGGAATAAATAACGAAATTCCAACAAAAACATAAACTTAAGATTATTGTTAGAATTTTTTTACATTTAATTAATGAAAAATATCCATTTTTTGTTATATAGTAAGGAAGGACGTACTCAACTATAAATAAACCAATGGAGGAATTACTTTATGGATAGGTTAACAAAGTTTTCATTAAAAAACCGCGCCGCTGTTATCATCATGGTTTTTCTCATTTCCGTACTTGGCGTTTATTCCGGATCTAAATTACCTATGGAATTTTTACCAAGCATCGATAATCCAGCAGTCACTGTCACAACCTTATCTCAAGGACTCGACGCTGAAGCGATGACAAAAGAAGTAACTGATCCCCTCGAAAAACAATTTCGCAATTTAGAACACATCGACAGCATCACCTCTTCTACGCACGAGGGGTTATCACGTATCGATATCGCGTATACATCCAAAGCAAACATGAAAGACGCAGCACGCGAAGTTGAAAAGGCCATTAACACAATTAAATTACCTAAAGATGCAACTAAACCCATAGTTAGCCAATTAAATACTTCTATGATTCCACTCGCTCAAATTGCTATCCAGAAGCAAAACGGATTTTCAAAAGCAGATGAAAAACAAATCGAAAAAGAAATCGTACCACAACTCGAAAGCATTGATGGTGTTGCCAACGTTATGTTTTTCGGAAAATCAGCCTCTGAATTATCTATCATACTAGACCCAAACCAATTAAAAGATAAAAACGTAACAACAGAACAAATATTAAAAGTTTTACAAGGAAAAGAAACTTCTACTCCAGCTGGAGCAATTACCGTTAATAAAGAAGAATATAACCTTCGTGTCATTGGGGATATAAAAAATGTAGATGATATTAAAAACATAACCGTTGCACCTCAAGTAAAATTGCAAGATGTTGCTCAAATCGAACTTAAACAACACTACGATACAATCTCGCATATAAACGGAGAAGAAGGAACCGGATTAATCATCATGAAAGAGCCAAGTAAAAATGCAGTTGCAATCGGAAAGCAAATCGATAAGAAAATCAAAGATATAAGTAAACAATATAAAGATCAGTTTTCTATTAAACTTTTAGCCTCAACTCATGAGCAAGTTGAAAATGCTGTTACTAGTATGGGCAAAGAAGTAATTCTTGGAGCAATTGCTGCAACTCTAATTATCTTAATCTTTTTGCGTAACTTCCGAACGACACTCATCGCCGTTGTCAGTATTCCATTATCTATTTTATTAACACTCTTTTTACTACACCAATCTAACATCACACTTAACACCTTAACGCTCGGTGGTTTAGCAGTTGCAGTTGGACGTCTCGTTGATGATAGTATCGTTGTCATCGAGAATATTTTCCGTCGTTTACAAAAAGAATCTTTCTCTAAAGATATTATTCTCGATGCAACGAAAGAGGTCGCCGTCGCAATTACTTCTTCTACTTTAACAACAGTCGCTGTTTTCTTACCTATCGGCCTCGTATCAGGAGTAATCGGAAAATTAATGTTACCTATGGTATTAGCAGTTGTATATTCTATACTATCATCCTTAATCGTTGCACTAACAGTTGTTCCACTTATGGCTTTTTTACTACTCAAAAAAACAAAGCACAAAAAGCCAAGTTCTTCACCACGATATGTCGCTACATTAAAGTGGGCTCTTTCGCATAAATTCATTATTTTACTTACTGCTTTTTTATTATTCGCAGGATCGATTGCAGCCTATGTATTACTACCGAAAGCGAACATAAAATCTGAAGACGACACAATGTTATCTATTAATATGACTTTCCCAGCTGATTACGCTCCTGAAACACAAAAACAAAAAGCCTTCGATTTCGAAAAGAAATTACTTTCTAATTCGGATGTAACAGATGTTATTTTACGAATGGGATCTAGCGCAGAAGATGCACAATGGGGGCAAACGACAAAAAATAATCTTGCCAGTATATTTGTAGTCTTCAAGAAAGGCTCTGATATTGATCAATATATTAAAGAGTTAAAGAAAGAACATAAAGCTTTTGAGCCTGCTGAACTAGATTATATAAAAACGAGTTATTCAAGCTCTGGTGGTGGCAACAATTTGCAATTTAACGTAACAGCAACTAACGAAACGAATTTAAAAGAGGCTGCTACTATCGTCGAAACAAAACTAAAAGATATGGCTGCTCTCTCTAAAGTAAAAACAAATTTAGAAGACTCTAAGAAAGAATGGCAAATCCATGTTGATCAAACAAAGGCCGAACAACTAGGCTTAACACCAGAATTAGCAGCACAACAAGTAGCATTCCTTATGAAGAAATCACCTATTGGTGAAGTTTCAATCAATAATGAAAAAACAACTATTATAATAGAACACAAAAAAGAAAACATCACTAAACAAGAAGACATTTTAAACACAAATATACTATCACCTATCAATGGACCAATTCCTTTAAAAGACATTGCAACTATTTCAGAAAAGAAACTTCAAACAGAAGTCTTCCATAAAGACGGAAAAGAAACGATTCAAATTACTGCCGAGGCCTCAAATGAAGATTTAAGTAAAGTAAGCGCAGAAGTAAACGAAACGATAGCTAACTTAGACTTACCTAGCGGCGCAAAAGTAACTATTGCAGGTGCAACTGAATCTATGCAAGAGAACTTCACAGATTTATTCAAAATTATGGGGATTGCAATCGGGATTGTATATTTAATTATGGTTATCACCTTCGGACAAGCGCGCGCTCCTTTTGCAATTTTGTTCTCCTTACCATTAGCTGCTGTTGGCGGTATTTTAGGATTAATCATTTCAGGAACACCCGTTGATGTAAATTCCTTGATCGGCGCATTAATGTTAATCGGGATTGTCGTTACAAACGCTATTGTATTAATAGAAAGAGTGCAACAAAATCGGGAACACGGAATGGAAACAAGAGATGCCTTACTAGAAGCGGGATCCACTAGATTACGTCCAATCATTATGACAGCTATAACAACAATCGTCGCTATGCTCCCTCTCCTATTTGGTCAATCGCAAGCAGGAAGCATGGTATCAAAAAGTCTTGCCGTCGTTGTCATCGGTGGTTTAGCAGTCTCAACCGTTCTTACATTAGTAGTCGTTCCAGTTATGTATGAACTATTAGATAAAATCGGGAGAAAAAGACGCTCTCGTAGAAAAATAAGCACTTCCACAGAAACACCTGATATTTAAAAGAAAAGCGTTATCTTCATGAATGAAGATAACGCTTTTCTCTACCTACTCATATAATCCATCATTTTTTGAGCATATCGCTCTAGAGGTTTATCAGAATCTACAATAAGATATTCAGTATTCGAAGGTCTCTTACTACCATCTAACCACTTTTTAAAAGCTACTTCCGAATCCACTTTTCCAATCTGACTGGCCATACGTTTACGTGTTTGCAGCCTATGATTAATCTCTTCCATATCATTAAGGTAACACTCGATATATTTATATTTTACACCATGTTTATTAGACAATTTTATTCCTTTTTCAACCATCCCTTCATATAGACACGGACTATCCAATATAACACTATGCCCTTGTTCTAAATAAGAATCGATCAATGCCCATTCAATATCGTATGATACTCCTCCAACAATTGTCGATTCAACCCCTTTCATTTCTAATGATTGTAACAATGCCGATTTCAAAACGTCATGATCTACAATTACAGCACCTGTTAACTTCGCTATATACTTAGAAACTGTCGATTTTCCCGATCCAGGAAAACCTGACATTTGTAGAAAAAACAAATTAACTTCTCCTCTCATCTGTACCTATTCATCTATATAATCAATTACAAATTCAACAATCATTACATCCATTCCTTCTATATTAAAATACAAAAAGAACTCTCTACTTATAAGTAGAGAGTTCTTTTTGTATTTTATGCTGCTTTTACCTTCTTCGTCGTTTTACTTTTTCTTTTCGTTCCTGTAAAACGCTTATGCAATATAGATGCTACCAAGCGCGAAATAACATTGAATAGTAATACCATAATAATTAATACAGCTGCAGATTTTGTCGCAATCAACTTTGCATCCGGAATAACTCCTTCAGAATTTAACTTCCAAATGTGAACCGCTAACGTTTCAGCTGGTCTAAATGGATTTAGAGGATGGGCAGGACTTGAGAAGTCCGCTGCTGAATTTAAAATCGGGGATGTTAAACCCGCTGTGTAAATTAACGCTGCCGCTTCACCAAATATACGACCTGCCGCTAAAATAATACCTGTAATAATTTGCGGTAATGACGACGGAATAATGATACGAGCAATTGTTTGCCATTTCGTTGCACCTAATCCAAGACTTGCCTCTTTTACATTATGAGGCACTTCTGAAATCGCATTTTCACAAACACGTGTTAAACCTGGTAAGTTTAAAATAGTTAAAGCAAGAGCACCGCCCATTACTGTGTATCCCCAGCCTGTCATTGTAACGAACACTAACAAACCGAATAAACCAACAACAATAGAAGGTAAAGACGCCATTGTCTCAATACATAAACGAACAAAATTTAAGAAACGCCCTTGTTTTGCGTACTCTGCTAAATATATTCCAGCACCTAACCCAAGAGGAATAGATATAACAAGCGTTATCACAAGCATGTAGAAGGAATTGAATAACTGTGGACCAATCCCACCACCAGCTCTTGTATTACTTGGTTCTCCAAACAAGAAATCAGGATCCCAAAATCCCCATCCCTTTTGCAGAATTTCAAACACTAGGAATACTAGCAGAGCTACAACTAAAGCTGCAACTGCGTAAAAGATACCTGTCCAAATTTTATTTACCGTTCTTGCATTCATTATTATCGCTCACCTCTTTGCCCAATCGCTCGAATTACTAAAATAAACAGGAATGAAATAACAAGTAAAATCATCGCTAAAGTCCATAGCGCATTGTTCCAAGCAGTTCCGTTCAATGTATTTGTCATGTCCATTGTCAAAATACCAGTTAACGTCGCTGTCGGACTATATATTCCTTCTGGTAATTTAATTGTGTTCCCGATTACCATTTGAACCGCTAATGCTTCACCAAAAGCACGCGCTAAACCTAAAACAACACCTGTTAAAATTCCTTTTTTCGCAGCAGGAACAATCACTCGGCTAACCGCTTGCCATTTCGTTGATCCTAGACCGTAAGAAGCTTCTAAATAATCAAATGGAACAGAGCGTATTGCATCAGAAGCGATACTAGCAATAGTAGGTAAAATCATAATACTTAATACAACAATACCTGCAATTAAACTAAAGCCCACTCCCCCGAACGAATCACGTAATAGTGGCACTAAAATCGTAACCCCTAATAATCCGTATACAACCGAAGGAATACCAACTAATAATTCTAAAACGGGCTTCAATACTTTATTTCCAAACTTTGGCGAAATTAAATTCATGAATATAGCAAGAGCTATAGCAATTGGCGCACTAATAATAACCGCACCTAACGAAACCACCGTTGAACCTACAATAAAAATCAAAGCCCCGAAGGTTCCTTCGTCAGCATTTGGATTCCATTTTGTCGATGTTAACATCTCAGTAAATGAGATACCACTTTGTGTAAAAGATTGAATACCTTTACCGCAAATAAACGCAATAATAGCTAATGTAATTAAAACAATAAAAATACCACAAAACGTAACAAGCGATCTTCCTATATATTCACTTTTTACGTAATTAATTTGTTTTTTCCCCTTCATCACAGGTCAGACCCCACTTCATAGATTGAAATGAACAGGACTGGCCTTGCAGCCAGCCCCATAAAAATTTATTACTTATTTAATTTAGACATTGGGATGTAACCCATATCTTCTACTTGCTTTTCAAAGTCTTTGCCTTTTACATAATCAATGTAAGCTTTCGTTGCTTCTTTCGCTTCACCTTTTGTTACCATGTACTCGTAAGACCAGAATGGATATTTACCAGACGAAATGTTTTCAACTTTTGGTTCAGAACCATCAATTTTCACTGTTTGTAGCGCACCTTTTTTATCGCCAACCATGTAAGACATTGCTAAATAACTTACTGAACCTGGAGTAGAATTGATCGCTTGCTCTACTGCACCGTTAGAATCTTGTGTTGTACCAGTTCCATCATTAATTTTCGCTTTTTTCATAACTGTCTTTTCAAATGTAGCACGTGTACCAGATGAAGCTGGACGGTTAATTACGTTGATTTTTTCATCTTTCCCGCCTACCTCTTTCCAGTTTGTTACTTTCCCAGTGAAGATATCTTGTACTTGTTGCACTGTTAAGTTATCAACTTTTACATCTTTATTTACGACAAGTGCGAATGCAATACCCGCAACCTTGTTATCTACTAATTCTTTCGCTTTTTCAGCATCTTTTATTTTATCTCCCGACGGAACATCTGAATTACCAATTTGTACTGCACCCGATGCTACTTGGTTAATCCCAGTTCCACTACCGCCACCTTGCACTTGAATAGAAACTTTTGAATTTTTCTCCATGAATTTCTTTCCAGCTTCCTCCGCAAGAGGTAGAAGAGCTGTAGAACCAGCTGCTGCAATCGTACCTGATAATTCTTGTTTTGTATTATCGCTTCCTTTAGCAGGTTCTTTACTAGCTGTATCATCTGCTTTCCCACATCCAACTAACGCTCCTGCCACCACTAAAGCCGCTAAAGAAAATTTAATACCTTTTTTCATAATCATGTCTTGTACCCCCATTTGGATTATCACTTTTCGAATTCATTTTCTTTCGAACACAAATTCATTGTAGGACAACAATATTATGTGAGTGTTAAGCAATTTTTAATTTTAAGTAAATGACGATAATAACCCTTAAAAGCTAGGAATCCCAACATTTATAGTTAAAGAACCCAACAAAATCCACACTAATTAAGCAGTAATGTAAATTTATTCTTAACAATGTAAATTCAATGTAAATGTTTTTCACTCTTTTCTCCTTTTAATTAAAAATACATTTACAAAGCCATTGTATTTTTTAACTTTTACACTCTTACTTCATTTACATTCAACAGAATTTCAGTAATATTTTTTAGTACAACTAAATAAATTGGAACAATTCTAAAAATAATTGAATATTTTTAAAGTACTAATTGACAGCATCATCCAATGTAGTCTAGTATATTAGTAGCAAAAAGTTTACCTAAGGAAACTTTTTAAACTTAAACTAACAATATAGAGATGAGGTAACTTTTATGGTATCGGCTAATAAAAAACCACTTTCCGAATTTAAAACAGGAGAGTTTGTACAAATTGAGAAGATACAATTAGAAGGAACTATGAAACGACGTTTATTAGACTTAGGATTTATCCCTGGGGCAACAATTAAAGTATTACAGCGCAGTCCACTTGGAGATCCGGTCGCTTATCAAGTAAGCAATACAACTATCGCACTACGTAAGGAAGAAAGTTCCCTTATTTTCGGGGTATTAATAGGAGATGATTTCAGATGAGCAAACATCGTATTGCTTTAGCTGGCAACCCGAACACCGGGAAAAGTACATTATTTAATACTTTAACAGGCTTAAAACAACATACTGGAAACTGGACGGGGAAAACTGTTTTAAAAGCTGAAGGGGAATACGAACATAACGGAAGTAAATATACATTAATAGATTTACCTGGAACTTACTCACTATATTCAAATTCTGCGGATGAAGAAGTAGCAAGAGATTATATTATATTTGAAAAACCAGAAGTAACTGTCGTTGTTATAGATGCAACTGCAATGGAAAGAAATTTAAATTTAGCACTCCAAGTGATGGAAATGACAAGCAACGTAGTTATTTGTATTAATTTAATTGATGAAGCGGAGAAGAAAGGCATCGTTATTGATGAAAAGAAATTAGCAAAATCGCTCGGTGTACCTGTAGTTAAGATTTCCGCTCGTAACCGAGTAGGTATTGGGCATTTGCTAAGTGTTATCGCTAAAGTAGCAAATAAAAAACTAATTCCGACACCAATTAAGGTTTCTTACAGTGAAAAAATCGAAAGTATGATTCAAGAATTAGAACCACAAATTTATAAAGTGTTCGGTGATACGTATCCAGCACGTTGGATTGCGTTACGTATATTAGATGGAGATAAAAATTTCTTAACTACACTTCAAAAACACCATAATGAACCACTTGTAAGGGAGGTCGTAATGAATGGAATCTCACTCAGCCAGTAAAGCTCTTCCATTAGACTATATTATTCAACATGCACAAGCACTTTCAAAAGAAGATATACGAGATGATATTGTTGGAGATATTTATCGAACATCTGCAAGCATATGTAAAGAGTCTGTTCAATATACAAATACTGATAAATTGTATCGTTCTGAAAAACTAGATAAAATTTTCACATCTCCCATCTGGGGATTCCCAATTATGCTCGGTATTTTATCTATTATTTTTTATCTTACAATTGCAGGCGCTAACGTACCGTCTGATATGATTGCTGAATTCTTCGGATGGGCCGAAGGATATTTAACATCTTGGTTCCAGGCAGCACATGCACCTGAATGGTTACATGGCATTTTAATACTTGGTTTATTCCGTGGTATCGGTGCTGTTATTAGCGTTATGTTGCCACCTATGGCAATCTTTTTCCCTATGTTCGCACTATTAGAAAACTACGGATACTTACCACGTGTTGCATTTAATATGGACCGTTTATTCAAACGCTCCGGTGCACATGGCAAACAATCTTTAACAATGGCAATGGGCTTTGGTTGTAATGCAGCCGCTATTATGTCAACACGTATTATTGAATCCCCACGTGAACGTATGCTCGCAATCTTAACAAACAACTTTGTTCCTTGTAACGGTCGCTGGCCTATGTTAATTTTAATGGCTTCATTATTTATGGCCGCCGGTTATACAGGTAGTATGCAAACATTAGTTACTGCTGGCGTTGTAGTTGGGATGGTTGTAATTGGTGTTATTATGACATTAACTGTTTCTTGGGTACTATCAAAAACAGCTTTAAAAGGTGTGCCAACTCACTACACTCTTGAGTTACCACCGTACCGTAAGCCAAAAGTTTGGAATACAATTGTACGTGCAACACTCGATAAATCTATTTATGTTTTAAAACGAGCTATCGTTGTAGCAGCTCCTGCGGCTGCATTGACTTGGTTACTTGCTAACATTTTCATCGGTGACACAAGCTTACTTATGTATTTTGTAAACTTCCTAGATCCATTCGCTAAAATGTTAGGACTTGACGGTTTTATTCTAGCTGCGTTCATTCTTGGACTACCAGCTAATGAAATTGTTATCCCGATTTTATTAATGTCTTATTTATCAACTGGAGCTTTAACTGAAATAGATGATTTTAATCAAATTAAAAATCTATTCTTAGAAAATGGTTGGACTTGGTTAACAGCGTTAAACACAATGTTGTTCTCACTTCTTCATTTCCCATGTGGAACAACACTGGTTAACATATATAAAGAAACAAAAAGTGCAAAATGGACATTCTTATCGTTTGCAATCCCTACCGTTATCGCCATTGTTGTGACATTCCTCTCTACACAATTGGTACATTGGTTAGGGCTTGTATAAAAACAAAGCATACATAGAAGGCATCCCCCTTCACATATGCTTTGTACAAAAGAAACCTGAAATTATTCAGGTTTCTTTTTTTGCGCATCAGTATTCCAAGGCTGTGCTCCATACATTGTGAGTTTCTTATGAATAAAGTATATAGCTCCCGGAAGAACCGCCATTAATATCGTGCAACTAATCCCTAGACCAGTAAACAACTTACATCACCTTATTTCACTCTTTTCGGTAAGGCTGAACCAGAATGCTCAATGGTCGGATGAACATGAACAGTAACCTCAGCATTACTAAAGTAATTTTCACCTTGATCCCAATTCTTATCTATCTTCTTCCATTCTTTATAATTATGCCGCTTATATACTTCTCCTAACGCTAATACATCTACCTTATATTTTTTTTGAACAAGCTTAATCGATTTTTGGATACGCTTCTCCATTTCCTCCGCAATTGTTTTCTTCAATCGACTTTCATTCATAATTTGTTTATGATCACTAAAGTGTACCTCAGCTAAAGTACCTTCAAAAGATAAATGAATATCAAACTTCGGTTTTGTGACATCTTCTGTAGATACTTTAATCTTTCGGTGCATCTTATGAATTTCATATGTAATAAGCTGGTCTTGCTTACGGATCGTAAAGAATCCGCCAATTTTCTTACCTATTACATAATTCATTCCTAATGTTTCTTCTCCATCCAAACTGCCTACACACTTATTATCCTTCCCACGAAACAACGCTGCACCGTTCATTTGCACCCCTTGTTTCGTTAGTTCAAGAATAGGTAATACGAAACTTCGATTAGCAATCATTTTTTGCTGCACCTCACCAATTCTTGCAGCCTCAATCATTTGAGCATTTTTCGGAGGATGTTCAGCTAGCATATCAATATACTGCGCCGGTAAATTTTCAGGCTTCGCACTCTGCTTCAAAATAGCTTCTGCATCTTTCTTAGAAACGAATAAACGAATATTCCTTCTCATCTCATGATCACGAATATACACATCTAACGTATTTTGCAAAACATATGGATTAGCTAATAAATCTTTAGAAAAAATTATCACTTGTATATGCGGAAAGAATAATGAGCGACTAATTTTTTTTGCGATAATTCTTATTTGCTCAAAAACACTATCTGCTTTCGCACTAACATTAATATAATTCTCACTATCCCCACCACCTTGTCCACCTTGCTGCGCTAGCTTACTGGGAAGCACCATCTGATACGTCCCTTTCATAATCGGATTCGATTTCTTTTTTTTCACAATATCATAAGCTGCACCTACTACAAATCCTCTTTCTTCTATTTCTTCTAGCTCAGAGCATCCACTTATCGATCCCGCTAACACTAGCAGCATTATAATTTTAAGAAGGTGTTTCATTCCTACCATTCCTTCTTTTTATTTTATATACAATAAAAACTAACAAAGGTGCTAACACGACAAAGCCCATATCTATCCAAGCTAAATACGTTCCGTAACTTGATAAAGTAGTTAAATTACCAGGGATCATATTCAGCATAAAAATCATAGGAGCACTTACGAAAATAAAGATATGCTTCTTAACTTTCGGAAACATGGCACAAAACAATAGAGATGCGACGTCATAATACATGGCTGTCGTGTTATAAATCGTAATAATCCAAGTCGTAAAAAAAATCGCATCGAATCTTTCTAAAAACCCCCCACCAATTTCGATTTCCTTCCCTAATTCAATCGTTGGATATGTTAATCCACGGGTTGTCATATATGTAAATACACTAATACAGGTTAAATAAATTAAAATATAAGACAAGACGTTTACCATCACAGCTTTCGCAACTGCCATCGGCGCTTTTTTTGCCGTCTCGTTTAACATCACTGCATAAAATAAAGCTACCTCAAATCCAATAAACGTAAAAATAGAATTTTTAACTCCAACAGCATATTGACTGACGTCCGTTTGAAAAGCAGGTAGTAAATTATCTACTTCCATTAAGTTCACATTCAATAAAGAAAGCAGCACGATCGCAATTAAAACGATAGGTAAAAATAAAACATTTAGCCTTAATAATGCAGCTCTAGATCCAGCAATTCCATAAACAACGACTAACAAAAAAAAGAAAGATAACAATTGTATCGGTGTATCACTAAACAAATACGTTTGTGAAATAATTGCAATTTTCCGGGACTCATATGCCGTCAAAGCAACGAATGTTAACACTAAAATAATACTAATGGTGTATGCAACAGGCTTCGTCAAATGTTCACTCGTATATTGAACAAAATTTTGTTTTGGGAATAAAATAGCCACTCGAGTCACAAACCAACCTAAACACGCACATATCAATCCGCCAAGAAGTAAAATAATCCAACCATCCGAAAACAAAGTTTGGTCAGCAATATCTCGTGGCATAGATAGTGCACCTATACCAATAATCGTTGACGATACCGCAAAACCCAGCTCCCGAGATCCAATTTCTTCATCGCCATACTCAAATGGTTTCAATTATTCTCCCTCCTTTGGACGTATTGTAGAATCTTTCGTTTGTAAGTACTCTGGTCTATCTTTCAACATTGATTTGGGCATGCGAATAATTTCTTCTTTCCAATCTTTATAAAATGCAGGAGCGATAGGCGTTGTATACGGCACCCCGACACTCTTCAAATTCGTAATATGAACCGCAAGTGCAATAAGAGCTAAAATAATTCCATACAAACCAAAAGCAGTCGCCGCTAAAACAAAGACAAAAAGTAAAATCCGAAACGTAATCGTAATACTATATACAGGCAGTGAAAATGTAGCAATAGCTGTAACCGCAATAATGATAACTAAAAACGGATTTACAATTCCTGCGTTCACCGCTGCTTCTCCGATTACAAGACCACCTACAATCCCAATTGTTTGACCCATCGGTTTTGGCAACCTAATTCCCGCTTCTCGTATTAACTCCATCGTTAATGCCATCATTAACGTTTCTATATAGGCGGGAAACGGAACACCTTCCCTTGCCCCAGCAATTGAATAAGCCAGTTTAGAAGGGATAAGTCCTTGGTGATATGATACGAGAGCTACATACATCGCTGGCATTAAAACTGCAACTATTCCAGAACCCATCCGCAAAATTCTTAATAAAGTCCCAATTACCCAGCGCTCATAATGATCTTCCACAGATTGAAAAATATCAACAAATACTAGCGGAGCTATAAGGGCAAACGGTGATCCATCCACCAAAATAGCTGCCTTTCCTTTCGCTAATGAGGCCACAATATTATCAGGTCTTTCCGTATTCAAAAACTGCGGAAACGGTGACAAATTATTATCTTGAATTAATTGCTCAATCGTACCCGTCTCAAAAACAACATCTGTCACTATGGATTGAAGACGCCGATCTAGCTCTTTTACAATGTAAGGGTTAATAATGTCTTCTATATATACTAACGTCACTTCTTTTTGGGATCTCTTCCCCATAATATAAGATTGAAACCTCAGCTTCGGGTCACGTAAACTACGGCGAATTAACATTTTATTCACGTTAATATCTTCATTTAACCCAATCCTCGGTCCACGTATTAAATCTTCTGTTACTGGCGGTTCTAAACTTCTTTTTTCCCACGCTCTACTATTAATCACGATAGCGGTTTGAATATTATCAATTAATATAACGGTATCTCCCGCTAAAATCGCATTTATAATATCCGGAAACGTTGTCTTCTTACCAACTTCCGCAATAGAAATAAAACGATCTAATAACGTTTGAACAACAGCTTCTTCTTTTTGTACTTCTTCATATTGAAGTGTACGAACTACATATTTATAAACATTATCCTTATCTGTTAACCCACATAAAAAAATAACCGCACAGCGTGTAAAACTACCAGCAAGGGCAACTTCCCTAATTGTTAAATCATTAGGCGAACCTAACTCATCCCTAATTTCTTTCATAACTTCAAATAAGTTACCTTTTAACTCTAACAATTCCCCCACCTAACTTCCTTTTCAACAAGTTTTTAGTTAGATTCCGCTAATAGAAGAAAATATATACAAAAAAGAGCTATCTCTTTTCAAAGATAGCTCTAGCACACGGATTACTTTTCTACTATTATATTGTCTGTCTTTATAGACACATTTCTCGTGAACCCGCTAACGATAAACATCACAATCATATTCATTAACAATGCGACTATACCTACATTTAAATCTTTTATATATTGAGGGAAAGCTGGAAACATCGTAGCTATAGTTGAACCAGATAAAGTAATATATGCGACCACTAACAACCCAATCCCCATCCCTGCAATTGCCCCTTGCTTCGTAATAACTTGACGTGGAAACAAACTACATACAAGTGCAGGGAAAAGTTGTGTCACTATACTATATCCCATTAAAAGAAGTGCACCTATTGTTTCTCCACCTTTAAAAGTGAACAAAACAGCTACAAGCGTTACTACAGGCACAAATAATTTTGCCACTTTAGCAACTTGTCTATCTGAAGCAGATGGGACCATTGTTCGGTAAATGTTTTTTGCTAATAAAGTAGACGCCGCCATAACAAGCATGGAACCCGGAACTAATGCTGTTAATACTCCTGCACTACCAATAATCCCAATAAACCATGGATCAAATGTTTGAAGAGCGAGACGGAATAACGAAAGGTCTACATCCCCTCCCTTTAACCCCGGAACTTGCAGTATAGCAGCAAAACCTGCAAAGAATACGAAAAGCAATACTAAAGAATAAAGGGGCATGATCGCCGCATTTTTCCTAAATACTTTTTCATTTTTTGCAGAGAAAGCAGAAGCAAATGTATGGGGCCACATATAGAAACCGAGAGCTGTTAATACAATAGTAGAAACAAACCAAGAAATGCTCATCCCTTCATCAGGTAAAGATAAAAATCCTGGTTTCGCTGCTTCTACCGCTTCAAACATCGGCTGAAATCCCCCGTAATAATGGTACGGTAAATATATACCTAAAAACATAACGATAAACAGTATCATAATATCCTTCAAAGCTGCTGTCCAAGCAGAGCCGTGTATACCTGAAACCATTACATATATCGTTATAACAATTGCACCAATCCACACTGCAATAACCGGTGATACCCTTCCGTAAGATGCTTCCGAAACGATAATTCCTAATCCTTTTAACTGTAAAACAAGGTATGGAATAATCGAAATAGCCCCAATGACAGAAACGATAATGCCAAGTGTCTGACTCTTATATTTCTTCACAAAAAAATCTGGCTGCGAAACAAGATTATGCTCTTTCGCATACTTCCAAACTGGCGGCAATAAAAAGTAAGATAAAATATAAGCTAGTGCACCATAACCTAAAATATAGAAAGTAGGTGCTCCTTTACTATACGCCCATCCACTTCCGCCTAAAAATGTAAACGTCGTATAAATTTCACCTGCCATAAGAAGAAAAACAAAAATAGTGCCAAATCCTCTTCCACCAACTGACCATTGCTCTAAATTCATATCTTTTCCATGTTGTGCCCGAATTCCTAAAAATAGTGCAAGAAACAAAAATAATATAATGATAAGTAATGCGATCATTTTACATCCCCCTTATTAGCAGGATCAAATACGTACACAAGTCCCATACAAAGAGACGTAATGAGCACCGATAATAATACCCAAAACAATAAAAATGGCATCCCTAATACGTAAGGAGTAACTGAATTAGCAAATACAGGTCCAATAACTAAACAAAAAACTGGAATAAGCGCTAATACGTGTATTTTCTTCATCTCATTCTCCTTTACTTATAAAATTCATAATGGATGATACAAAGACTTCCACACCAATCGGTAATGCATCTTCATCAATCGTAAAACGAGGATGATGGTGAGGATATATAATTCCTTTCTCGTTATTTCCCGCTCCGATAAAAAAGAATGTACCTGGCGCCTTTTGTAAAAACGCTGAAAAATCTTCTCCAGCCATCGTCGGCTGTAAACGAGTAACTTGCTCTCTTCCATAAAGCTGTAATGCTGTTTGCTCAATAATCTCTGTAACTTCATAATCATTTACTACTGGTCGATATCCATATTCATAAGAAAATGTATATTTCGCCCCGTAAGATTCCGTCACATGCTTCACAATTCGTTCAATCCTTTTCTCTGTTTCTTCTCGCAACTCATGTCTTAAACTCCGCACTGTCCCTTCAATCTCCGCTTGTTCTGGGATCACATTATGGGTTGTCCCAGCATGAAATTGCGTAACAGATACTACAAGGGGATCTAATGGATTCGTGAGGCGAGATACAATGTGCTGAAGTTGCGAAACAACTTGTGTACCGATTGCAATGCTATCAACCGTTTCATGAGGGATTCCAGCATGTCCACCTTTTCCTTCTATCGTAATTTTAAAAACATCTGGGGCTGCCATTGCAGGACCATAAATTACACCTATTTTACCAACCTCTAACGATGCCCAAAGGTGAGCACCAATAATATAATCCACACATTCCATTACACCCACTGCAACCATTTCCTCTGCGCCGCCAGGAAAGTTTTCTTCTGCATGTTGGAAGAGAAAACGAATCTCTCCTTTAATCTTCTCTCTTTCTTCTACTAACTTATGTACGACCCCAAGTAATATCGCTATATGTCCATCATGGCCACATGCATGCATCACACCTGGATATGTAGAAATAAAATCAAACTCATTTTCTTCATGAATAGGAAGCGCGTCCATGTCAGCACGAACCGCGATGGTTTTACCAGGTTGCTTACCAATTAACCTTGCCATTACACTATATTTAGTAGGTCTTGACACTTCTAAATATGGGATTTTTTGAAGTATATCGAATACAAACTGTGATGTTTTTTCTTCTTGAAAAGATAACTCTGGATACTTATGAAAATGCCTTCTCCACTCAATTAATTGATTTTTAGATAAAACCAGTTCCTTTGCAACATCCATTTCTCTTCGCCCCTTCTTCACCAAGTTAAATGTTATTATAGCGTGAATCGTTAACTTTTAAAAGAATCTTCTGAATTTTCCGTTATAATAATCCAAAAATAAAAAGCCATCAAAAAGATGACTTTTTCAGTATTATAAAATAGTAATCGCTTGTTTCCCCATTTGCTCCCAAGCTTTCTCAAACTCTGCTCGCGGAACAGCAAAACGCGGATTATTTTTAAGTGGATCATTTACATATACAAAGTTTTGATCATACCCAACTATTACTACACTATGTTCATAATATGTAATTTTCACTTCGCCAGAGCTTGTATTCCATGTTTCAAAACTACTCTCGGCTAGTGGCTTAAACGTTGTATTAATAATGACCCATACTGGCGAACCGGAACTAACTACTTTATACATATCTTGCACGTCTCTACCTGTTAAATTAACTACTTTTTCAGGAGCATATTTTTCTGCTAAATTAAAAATGGGTGGATTATATACACCATATCCTGGCTCTGCCTTCGTATAAATATTTCCAACGAACCCCTCATAAGGATTTCCACGTAAATCATTTTGTTCAAATGGAACACGATGAATTTCGCTAGCAAGTTGCATCTTATCTACTTGTATACCTTTGTATTGTAGCAACATAGCCAAACTTGTAACTTCACATCCACGAGGTAATTCTGGTAACTGCTTTATAAACGGAACATTTTCAATCATAGTCGCTTCTTTCATTTCAGATAAAAACTCTAAACGGAACACTTGCGCCTTTTGTATAATTTTATCTTTCCCTATAAAAAACGCGGCAGCAAATATAATTCCAAAAACAAAAAGATATTTTAACTTTTTCATTTTAAACAAAACTCCATTAATTATTATTTTACAGACATACCTCTTATCATTGTACCTTTCTTCTTACTAGTTTGCTAGAAAGATTCTATGAATTATTGTTCACACTTCCATCGTTATAAAATTCTAATTATTTTTAATAAAAAGAAAAAACAATATACTTTTCTGAATATTTTTGCTAAAATCAAAATAATTAACATAGTGAAGATATCACCTTGTTAATAAAAACATTCTTAGAGTATTTAGTCATAGTTCGCATTTTACATACTCCATTCATTTCATAATAAATAAGCCGAGTATGTGTCACATCCCCCACTAATGATTAAAAACTCGGAATGAAAATCAATTCATACATACAAGAAAATAACGGGGTGAGGGGCATATGAATCAACAAGTAGAACAAACAGATTTAAAACGAACAATGAAAAGTAGACACCTATTTATGATTGCACTTGGTGGTGTTATCGGAACTGGCCTATTTATGGGATCTGGTCAAATCGTCCATAACGCCGGTCCTGGTGGTGCTATTCTTGCATTTTTAGTCGGTGGATTTGTTATGTATTTAACGATGTTATGTCTTGGTGAATTATCAGTTGCTATGCCAGAAGCAGGTTCATTCCAAAGCTATGCAAGCAAATTTATTTCACCTGGTTTTGGATTTGTTGTCGGTTGGATGTATTGGTTAAATTGGGCTGTTACAGTTGGGGTAGAGTTAACAACTGTAAGTATTTTAATGAAACGTTGGTTTCCAGACGTTTCTTCGTGGATTTGGTGTGTTACATTTGCAGCAGCACTATTTCTTGTAAACGCATTATCAGCAAAAGCATATGCAGAAGCAGAATTTTGGTTCGCAAGTGTAAAAGTCGCAACCATTGTTATTTTCATCGTACTCGGTGGTGCAGTTATGTTCGGTCTACTAGACTTTAATGGAAAACCAGCGCCAATGCTTCACAATTTCACTGAAAATGGCGGATTATTTCCAAACGGTGCATTAGCTGTTCTTCTTACGATGATTACAGTAAATTACTCCTTCCAAGGAACAGAATTAATCGGAATTGCTTCAGGAGAAAGTGAAAACCCTGAGAAAACAATTCCAAAAGCGATTAAAAATACCATTTGGCGAACTCTCTTCTTCTTCGTCCTAGCAATATCAGTTGTTGTAGGTTTACTCCCATGGCAAGAGGCTAATCTAGTCGAAAGTCCATTTGTACTTGTATTTGATGTGGCTGGTGTTCCATATGCAGCTGACATTATGAACTTTGTTATTATTACAGCAGTATTATCCGTAGCCAACTCTGGTCTATACGCAAATTCTCGTATGCTTTGGGCGATGGCAAAACAAGGAATGGCAAGTCCAGCTTTTACGAAGTTAACTAAAAAAGGAGTGCCACTAAACGCATTAATTTTCAGTCTAATTTTTGCAAGTTTGTCTCTATTAACAAGTATATTTGCGGCAGATACTGTCTTTTTAGTTTTAACATCTATTGCAGCTATGGCCGCTGTCGTAGTTTGGATGTCAATCGCAGCTTCACAGTTTTTCTTCCGTAGAAATTTCTTAAAAAACGGCGGGGACATTAATGATTTAAAATATCGTACACCGCTTTATCCAATCGTTCCAATCGTAGCATTCTCACTCAATTTCATTACATTTGTTAGTTTAGCTTTCATTCCAGATCAGAGAATTGCTCTTTATTGTGGTATTCCATTTATGATTTTTTGTTACATTTTATACCAATTAAAATATAAAAAAGTTGTCACATTTGAACAACAAATAAATCTAAAAAAAGAAGTAAACTAAATATACAAAATATTCAGCTATCTTCCTTATCATAAGATAGCTTTTTTCTATTTCTTGGATATCTTGGTATAACTTTATTTATCTTAAAATTTCCACAATCACGTTTTTCACTGGAAAATAGTTTACAATGTTATCAAGTTACAAATGATATTCACCTTAAAAAGTGTGCATTTGTGTCTATTTTTTAACAATATCACAAAAACTATTGCCATCTATAAATTAATAGGTTTATATTGTTTTATTGGCATAGTTTCAATCCAAGGAGAAAGGAGATTTTCAATCGTGCAACTAAAGAAAACGTTTTGGAAGCTGGCTTCGCTTCTTCCGTTATCATTACTTCTGTTCCTCGGCGGCTGTGATAAGAAACTCGCAGTATTAAATCCGCAAGGACCTGTTGCAAAAGCACAGTATGATTTAATTGTTTGGTCATTCTTGCTTATGTCATTAATTATCGCAATTGTATTCATCTTGTTTACAGTCATCTTGATTCGTTATCGTGAAAAACCAGAGAATATGGACTACGAGCCACCTGAACAACACGGTAACACATTATTAGAAATTATTTGGACGCTTGTTCCTGTTATTATCGTTATCGCATTATCGATTCCAACAGTAAAAGCAACGTATGCTTCGGAAGAGGTTCCGGCAGAGTCCAAACATATTAAACCAGTTGAGATTTATGTTACATCTGCAAACTGGAAATGGTTATTCAGTTACCCAGAGGAAAAAATTGAAACCGTTAACTATTTAAACATCCCAGCTGGTGTACCAATTCAATTCAAACTGACTTCTGTCGGTCCAATGAATGCTTTCTGGGTACCAGAACTTGGTGGTATGAAGTACACTATGGATGGCATGATTATGGATCTTTATTTACAAGCTGATAAGCCTGGTTCTTACCTAGGCCGTAGTGCGAACTTCTCTGGTGAAGGATTCACACATATGGAGTTCGAAGTTGAAGCAAAAACTAAAGAGAAATATGACAAGTGGGTTAAAGAAGTACAACAAACTGCTCCTAAACTAACAGAAGATAAGTACAACGAAATTGTTAAACCTGGTGTAGTTGGTCGTATGACATTCTCTAGTCACCACTTAAGTTATGTAGATCCAAAATCACTTGAATATTGTGATTACAACTACTACAAAAACAAAAAATAATAGCTATTATTCCAACAGATTGGAGTGAACACAGTGAAGCTTGATGAATTCTTTGTCACAGGTGACCCGATTATTTACGGTGCAGACGCTTCTATCGTTCTTGTGACATTAGCAATCATTTTCGTACTAACAAAGTATAAAAAATGGAAATGGCTTTGGGACGAATGGTTAACAACTGTTGACCATAAAAAGATTGGGGCCATGTATATTATCTCTGCGGTTATCATGTTATTCCGTGGTGGTATGGACGGTTTAATGATCCGTGCACAGTTAACATTCCCAGAAACAACTTATTTAAATGCTGAACACTATAACGGAATCTTCACAACACACGGTACAGTTATGATTCTTTTCATGGCGATGCCATTCGTTATGGGATTAATGAACCTTGTAGTACCATTACAAATTGGTGCTCGTGACGTTGCATATCCGTTCTTAAATGCTTTAAGTTTCTGGTTATTCTTCGTCGGAGCAATGTTATTCAACATCGCTTTCGTAATCGGTGGTTCTCCAGACGCTGGGTGGACTTCTTACTTCCCAATGGCAGGTACAGAGTTTACTTCTGGTGTAGGAAATAACTACTACGCAATTGCATTACAGATTTCAGGTCTCGGTACGCTAATGACCGGTATTAACTTCCTTGTTACTATCTTAAAAATGCGTACACCTGGTATGACTTTAATGAGAATGCCAATGTTTACTTGGTCAATCTTAATTACAACAGTTATCATTATTTTCGCTTTCCCAGTATTAACAGTTGCTCTTGCATTAATGACATTTGACCGTCTATTCGATGCTCACTTCTTTACGATGGCGAGCGGCGGTATGCCAATGTTATGGGCCAACCTATTCTGGGTATGGGGTCACCCTGAAGTATATATCGTTATTTTACCGGCATTCGGTATTTTCTCTGAAATCATTAGTACATTCTCACGTAAACGTCTATTCGGTTACAGTGCGATGGTATACTCAATGGTTGCAATTTCTTTACTAAGTTTCGTCGTATGGCTTCATCACTTCTTCACGATGGGTGCAGGTCCAGCGGTTAACTCATTCTTCTCGATTTCGACAATGGCGATTTCGATTCCAACCGGGGTTAAGATCTTTAACTGGTTGTTTACACTGTATAAAGGACGTATTCGTTTTACAGTTCCAATGCTTTGGTCATTGGCATTTATTCCAAACTTCGTAGTCGGTGGGGTTACAGGGGTTATGCTTGGTATGGCAGCAGCTGATTATCAGTACCATAACAGCTACTTCCTAATTGCTCACTTCCACTACGTATTAATCGCAGGTACAGTATTCGCTATGCTTGCTGGATTCACATTCTGGTATCCAAAAATGACTGGTCATATGTTAAACGAACGCCTAGGTAAATGGACATTCTGGATCTTTATGAGCGGATTCAATATCTGTTTCTTCCCAATGTACTTCTTAGGTTTAGACGGTATGACTCGTCGTATGTACACTTACTCTGAAAGTCTTGGATGGGGATGGCTAAACCAAATCGCATCTGTTGGTGCGGTAATGATGGGTATTGGTTTCCTAATTCTTTGTTACAACGTAATTTGGAGTGCTCGTCACGGTGAACGTGACACAACTGGAGATCCATGGGATGGCCGTACACTTGAATGGGCAACTCAATCTCCTGTACAACATTACAACTTCGCGAAACTTCCTGAAATCAAAGAAGCTGATGCTTTCTGGTACATGAAAAAACGCGGAGAAACAGTTACACCAGCAGCAGAAGATATCAAACCAATTCACATGCCAAGTAACTCTGGTGTGCCTATTATTGCGTCTTTATTCTTCGGTCTTGCAGGTTTCGCATTAGTATTTAGCTGGTTCTGGCTTGCAGCAATCGGCGGCGTTGGTATTTTAGCTTGCTTAATCTATCGTTCGTTCGATTATGATGATGGCTACTACGTAAGCGTGGATGAAATTAAAGAAACAGAACATATAGCATGAGAGGTGAAATGATATGGCGGCTTTAGATAAAAGCTTACCTTTGGAATATCAATCCGAGCAAAGCAGATTGAATATCCTAGGATTTTGGATTTTTCTTGGGGCTGAAATTATGCTGTTCGCAACACTTTTCGCCTCTTATCTAGTACTTGCTGGTCGTACGGCTGATGGCCCAACTCCAGCGCAACTGTTTGAACTTAAAACGCTTTTAATTCAAACATTACTACTTTTAACAAGTAGTTTCACATGTGGTATCGTAATTCACGAAATGCGTAAGCACAACCAAAAAGCAATGCTTGGATGGTTCATCCTTACATTACTTTTAGGTGCAGGTTTCCTATTCTTTGAAATCGAAGAGTTCATTATGTACATCGGTGAAGGCGCAACAATTCAAACAAGTGCTTTCCTATCTGCATTCTTCGTTCTTCTTGGAACACATGGTGCCCACGTAACAGGCGGTATCATTTGGGCAACTTGTGTTATTATCCAAATTTTAAAACGAGGTTTAACACCAGTTACAGCGCGTAAAGTATTCATTATCAGCTTATATTGGCATTTCCTTGATCTAGTTTGGGTATTTATTTACACACTAGTTTACTTGAACGGGATGGTGGCGTAAATGGATCAAAATAACAACCAAGCAAACGGGCATGCGCATAGCGGATTCCCTTGGTCACACGTTTTCGGATTTATTTTATCGCTTGCACTAACGTTTCTAGCGTTATACGTGGCACTTTATACAAACTTGCCACTTTCAACGATCTTAACAACTATTATCGTAATGGCTGTTGCGCAAGCGTTGTTACAATTAATTATGTTCATGCATTTAAAAGAAGGAGAAGGAAGAGTTCAAATCCTTACAATGATATACAGTTTCTTCGTTGCAACTGCAACAGTTGGCTTAACTGTATGGATCTTCTTCTCAATGTAATGTACATGAAAAAGACTGCTGAGATTCCTCAGCAGTCTTTTTTTATCCCTCATTAACGAGCGTAAGACCCCAGGGGGATCTGCCCGTAAAAGCCTTCACTTTATACCCTCCCCTATTACATCCACATTACGGAATTAACAACAGAATCATGAAAAATATACTTATTATGACAAATTTTAAGAAAACTCTTTCTTTATGAAATCGAATCCATATGCGTTGCTTTTCTACCTATTATATGGCTAAATAGGTACTATATTTATTTGAAGGGAGAGAACGCAATGGAACATCATACTTCTGTTCTATCACTTATGGTTATCGTTGCAATCGCGTTTTTCGTTCCCCTTTTGTTACAACGCTTTAAATTAAAAGCACTTCCTGTCGTTGTTGCAGAAATCATCGCAGGAATCTTTGTAGGTAAAAGTGGGTTTAATATTATTGAGCCAGATATGTGGCTTCAAGTCTTATCGACACTAGGATTTATCTTCTTAATGTTCTTAAGCGGTTTAGAAATTGATTTTTCTATCTTTAAACAAAAAGGGAAAAAGAATACGACAAACGAACCAAACACATTCCAAGCAGCAAGCATTATCTTCTTATTTATTTTCATCTTATCTTATGCCCTATCATTACTGTTCGTATGGCTAGGATTCGTGGATAATGCAATGTTTATGACTTTAATTATTTCAACTATTTCTTTAGGTGTTGTTGTACCAACATTAAAAGAGAATAACTTAGGAAAAACGGCAATCGGACAAATCATTTTATTAGTCGCTGTTATTGCAGATTTAGTTACAATGATTTTACTCGCTGTATTCGTCGGATTAAATTCCGAAAGCGGCCAAAGCATGTGGCTCCTTCTTCTTCTATTCGGCGCTGGTATTGTTATTTACTTCATTGCAAAACGCTTTAAAAACATTCCATACTTAGATAGCTTAAAAGCTGGTAGTGTACAAATTGATACACGAGCTGTTTTTGCACTTATCTTAATATTAGTTGGGTTATCTGAATCTGTTGGAGCTGAAAATATTTTAGGTGCCTTCTTAGCAGGGGTACTCGTATCGTTATTATCACCAAATGAAGATATGGTTGAAAAACTGGATTCCATCGGCTACGGTTTCTTCATCCCTATTTTCTTCGTAATGGTTGGTGTGAATCTAGAAGTTTGGTCTATTTTTAAAGAACCTTCTAGCATGCTAATGATCCCAATTTTAATTGTAGGACTCTTTATTTCAAAGCTGTTACCATCACTCGTCTTACGAAAATGGTATCCACGTAATATCGTACTAGGAAGTGCCATCTTATTAACATCGACACTTTCTTTAGTTATTGCAGCTGCACAAATTGGTGAAAAACTAGGAATCATCAGTCCGAGTTTATCTGCTTCCCTTATTTTAAGCGCAGTTATTACTTGTATTTTTGCACCTATATTATTTAAAAAGATGTTCCCAAAAGTAGAAACACCAAAACCAAAAGTTTCTATTATTGGTGCGAGCAGAATTACCCTTCCGTTATCACTTGATTTAAAACGAGAAGATTATGACGTAACACTTTATATGATGCGTCAAAATAAAATAAATGATGAGGAAGCGAAATCACATGACTTCCCTATCGTAAAATTAGATGACATCACAATCGCTTCATTAACTGAACAAACAGCATTTAACGCAGACCGCGTTGTTGTTGCAACAAGTGATGATGGACAAAACTTATTATTGGCGGAACACGCAAAAGATCTAGGTGTTGAACATGTTATTGCAAGTGTAGAAGATCCACTTCTACAAGAAAAAGCAACGCAAGAACATATCGCCGTATTCTCAACAATTAACTCTACACGTATTCTGTTACGTGCACTAATTGATAAACCGAGTCTCGTTCGCTTAATTACAACAGCAAATGAAACAGTTCGTGAAGTTGAACTACGTAGCAATACATATAACGGTGTTGCACTACGTCGCCTTCCGTTTTTAGGGGATGTACTCGTCATTCAAATTTACCGCGGTAATAAAGCATTAATCCCACATGGTGATACGAGACTACAACATGGTGATACATTGCTTGTCACAGGTTCAAAAGAACATATTGATACGTTGAAAAACATATTAGAATAAAAAATGCCCCTCACATAATTGAGGGGCATTTTTTTCCATTCCATATGGTAAAATGTTACTATCACATATTATGAGGATGGATCACATTATGTCTATTGTAACTTTAGCTCTTTTATTATTGGCGGAAATACTCGTTGCCATTATTCTCATCGGTGTTAGCATTGAAATTTGTAGTTACGGATGGAAAAAATCGAATGGAATAAAATACTCTTGCCTCTTACTTTCACTCCTTCTCGGAACTGCTAGCATACTCGGACTTTTCGCCGCACCTGCCTATTTCTTTATACAACTAACAGAAAACGCCTTATAAGAAAGGATGTTAATATGATTACCGTGAAAAATATTGAGGGATCTGAAACTTACGTATTACGTCAAAAAATTTTACGCCCGAATCAAACATTAGCAGATTGTAAATACTCTTCCGACTATGAAACAGACACCTTTCACTTAGGCGCATTTATAAACGATGAACTAATTAGTATCGCTTCCTTCTCAAAAGAGATATACCCTGACTTACTAGCAGGTGTTCATTATCGTCTACGAGGAATGGCCACATTACCTGAATTTCGAAACAAACGTGCTGGAAGTTCCTTAATTCAGAGGGCGGAGCAAGTCTTGCAAGAACGTAAAGCAAATATATTATGGTGTAATGGCCGAATTACTGTAGCTGACTATTACAAACGCTTAGGCTTCCAGGAACATGGTGAAATCTTTGAAATTGAACCGATTGGCCTTCATAAAGTACTATATAAAAGAATATAAGAAAAGCTTTCCGCAATACGGGAAAGCTTTTCTTATGTTTCAATCTTCACTTTTTATTCTCTTCATATATATGTATATAAACAAACTAGGAACTAAAAAACAAGCAAACATAATAAGTCCTGTCATACTAATTTCCTTCATCGAAATATCCGGTGTTACAACGATACAAATGGCTAAAATCCCAATAATAATACCTACCGGAATAAATAATAACTTCATAAAATAACTACGTGATACTCCGCCCGTATGCTCATACACTTCCACTGAATTTTTCAGGTTTAAAAAGTTTATAACTACGATCCCGCCCATAAATACCATTAATAAATCCGAAACACTTTCATATCCTGCACCTTGCAAAACGTAGCGATAAAAAACAATACCTAGTATGACGATATTTTGTAAGATGAAAACGAGTCTAATATGTTTTAGCCCCTCAATCATTAAACGTTCATCTTTCACAATCCTCACTCCTCTTCCTCCCAAAATAAATCATTCAATGTTTTGTCTACCGCATAACAAATTTTCAAACATAAATCTAAAGACGGGTTGTATTTCCCCTTCTCAATTAAACTAATCGTTTGCCTTGTAACACCTACTTTTTCTGCTAATTGTTGCTGTGTTAAATCTAACTGAACACGCGCGACTTTTATTTTACTTACAGCCATTCATGTTCCTCCTCTGTCTTTATTGTAACATATATATTCCATTAGGTAATTTATATTTTACTAAAATTGTTTGATTTTTACTTTATTATACACAAAAAAAGAGCCTCCCATAAGAAGCTCCCTCTTCTATATCTATATTATAAGAATAAATGACATCCAAATAAAATTGTAAATAAGTATAGTAACGGATGTACTTCCATCCCTTTCCCTTTCACAATTTTTAAGACTGGATACACTAAAAATCCAATTGCAATTCCATTCGCAATGCTAGACGTTAACGGAATACCAATAAAAATTAAAAATGCTGGTAATGCATCTTCAAATTCATTCCAATTAATATCACGAAGACTTTGCGCCATTAGACTACCTACAATAATTAATGAAGGAGCTGTAATAGCGGCTACACTTGATAAAGAAGCAATCACAGGGCTGAAGAATGCCGTTATAATCGTTAGACCGACAACTACAATACCCGTTAATCCTGTTTTACCACCTGCAGCAATACCAGCTGATGATTCAATCGTCGCTGCTGTTGGGCTTGTTCCAAAGATAGAACCTGTAGTCCCACCAATTGCATCTGCAATAAACGCTTTACCAAAACGTTTCTCTGTATTATCTGTAATTAAACCCGCTTGTTTAATTAAACCAAGTAATGCACCTGTTGTATCAAATAACAGTACAAGTAAAAATGAAAATACAACACCATATAATCCGTATTCAATTACATCTGAAAAGGCATTGATTGGGTTTGAAACGATAATTCCCTCTGGTAAATGAGGCATCGCAACAATTTTATCCGTAAACTTCAGTTGCCCTGTAAAGAAGGCGATAACTCCTGTCACAATCATACTAATAAATAATGCACCGCTCACACGTAATGCCATTAATACCGCCGCTAATATTAAACCAATTAAAGTTAAAATAACGGCTGGAGAATGAAAATCACCAATCGTAACTAAATTAGATGGATGATCAACGATAATTCCAGAAAGGCGTAATCCAATAAAAGCAATAAATAGTCCAATTCCACCTGCAATTGCATGTTTTAAACTATCAGGAATTGCGACAATTAGCTTTTGCCTAAATGAAGTGAAAGATAATAAAAGAAAAATGATACCTGTTACAAATACTGCTGAAAACGCAATGACATATGTAATCCCCTCTGCCTGTTGAACAACAGAATAAGCAAAATACGCATTCATTCCCATAGCTGGAGCAATAACAATTGGATAGTTAGCTAAAAACGCCATACATAGCGTTCCTACAACCGTCGCAATAATAGTTGCTGTAAAAGCTTGATCAAATGGTACACCTGCATCAGATAATATTTTCGGATTGATGACAAGAATATACGCAAATGTAAAAAAAGTTGTGATGCCAGCTAAAAGCTCTTGCTTCACAGAAGTGTTATATTTTTGTAATTGAAACATGGTTATGTACCCTTCCTACATCTGAATTATTATCACATATTCTTTTCTTACTAGTATGTGAGAAAATATAATACTTAATCTTAACAATCAATAAAAAGAAGAGTCAATATATTCGCTAATAGTTCGAATTTTAAGTTTAAGTCTGACAAGTTTAGATGTATTACAGTTCATCATGATTATTTTTGTAGCATAACAGATAGAAATGTTTTATAATTTGAAATAGTTAAATATTTAGCAAACGCATTCAAATATCGTTCACTCTACAAGGGGGATTCTTCTTATGCAGCACACAAACAAATCTGAAACTTTAAACCGCGGTTTAAAAGAACGACATATTACTTTAATGTCGCTCGGCTCCGCTATTGGCGTTGGACTATTTTTAGGATCCGCTTCTGCTATTAAGCTAGCTGGCCCTTCTATTCTACTAGGTTATATGATCGCCGGACTCGTTATTTTTTTCATTATGCGAGCACTCGGAGAAATGGCAATTGAACAACCTGTTGCCGGTTCTTTTAGTAAATATGCCTCTGATTACCTTGGACCACTAGCTGGCTATATTACTGGCTGGAACTACTGGTTTTTATGGGTTGTTACTTGCATGGCTGAAATTACAGCAGCTGGCATTTACATGCAATACTGGTTCCCAGATATCCCGCGCTGGACTTGGGCTTTACTCGCTCTATTATTAATGAGTGCTTTCAACTTCTTATCCGTAAAAGTATTTGGAGAACTTGAATTTTGGTTTGCTCTCATCAAAATTGTCACAATTATCTGTATGATAATTGTTGGAGCTGGTATTATTTTATTCGGATTTGGAAACGGTGGTATCGCTACTGGTATTTCAAACCTTTGGTCACATGGTGGCTGGTTCCCAAATGGTTTTTCTGGGTTACTACTCTCCATGCAAATGGTGTTATTCGCTTATTTAGGCGTTGAATTAATCGGTGTTACAGCGGGTGAAGCTCAAAATCCGAAAAAAACACTCGCAAAAGCAATCGATAACGTATTTTGGAGAATATTACTGTTCTACGTTGGGGCTCTATTCGTTATGATGGCAATTTATCCATGGAATGAACTTGGGGAAAAAGGAAGTCCATTCGTATTAACATTCCAGCAAATCGGTATCGCAAAAGCAGCAGGGATTATTAACTTTGTCGTATTAACAGCAGCTCTTTCTTCTTGTAATGGTGGTTTATTTAGTACAGGCCGTATGCTATTTACATTAGCTCAGCAAAAGAAAGCACCTGAAAGATTTGGTCGTTTAAATAAAAACGGTATTCCGAGTCAAGGAATTGTAGCAACAGCTATCGTTTTACTCGTTGGTGTTATATTAAACTATCTTGTGCCCGCAAAAGTGTTTACATGGCTGACTAGTATTTCAACTTTCGGGGCAATTTGGACTTGGGGGATCATTTTAATCGCTCAAATTAAATTCCGTAAAGGTTTGCAAACTGATAAAAAGGACAAGCTAACATATAAAATGCCTTTACATCCATTCAGTTCATATTTCTCACTCGCTTTCCTTGCACTCGTATTAGGTATTATGGCGTATTCAGAAGATACAAGAATTGCATTGATTGTTGGTCCTATTTGGCTTATTGGTTTAGCTATCGTGTATTACATGAAAGGTTTCCATAAAATTGATGAAACACCTAATTCAAAAATTAGTTAAACAAAACATCCCTTCCTTATTACTTGGAAGGGATGTTTTTAAATCTATATAAATATTTCTCAACAAAATTCACGTTATTTTTACAATTTTTTAATATTTTTTATGTTTTCCGTCTTTATTTTTACAGAAAAATAAATTACATTATTAAAGCACATATATTTATTATTAGGGGGATTCTTCTATGAAGAATAAAAAATGGATTACATTTTCTTTAGCAACAGCAATTACACTAAGTATAGGGACTTCGTTCATACCGTCTACTTATGCAGAAAGCTCTGTAGACCCAGCTCCTGAAATTGCTGCAAAAGTTGTAAATCAAAACAATGGGAAAAAAGTATTATTCGATAATACACACGGTCAAACTGCCGGAACCGCTGACTGGGTTATTGATGGTGGCTTTTCTGATTTCGGAAATGGTATTGCTCAAAATGGCTATCATGTAAAAGAACTACGTAAATCAACACCAATTACATACGAAGATTTAAAAGACTACAATGTGTTTATCGTTCCAGAAGCAAATATTCCTTACAAAAAATCTGAACAAGATGCTATGTTACAATACGTGAAAAATGGCGGTAGTATTTTCTTTATCGCTGACCATTATAATGCAGATCGTAATAAAAATCGCTGGGACTCTTCTGAAGTATTTAATGGATATAGACGCGGTGCATGGGATAACCCTGCAAAAGGAATGTCAAGTGATGAAGTAAATTCACAAGCTATGCAAGGAGTAGAAAGCTCTGATTGGCTATCTGACAACTTCGGTATTCGCTTCCGCTACAATGCAATCGGTGATGTTGCAGCTAAAAATATTGTGTCACCTGAACAATCATTCGGAATTACAAAAGGTGTTTCATCTGTAGCAATGCATGCAGGTTCTACTCTAGCAATTACAAACCCAAAACTAGCAAAAGGGCTTGTTTATCTTCCAGAAAACCCGTCAAAATGGAATAATGCTGTTGATAGCGGTGTTTATAACGGCGGTGGCGTTGCAGAGGGGCCTTATGCCGCTATCGCAAAAGTAGGGCTTGGAAAAGCTGCCTTTATCGGTGATTCTTCTCCAGTTGAAGATGCATCGCCAAAATACGTTCGTGAAGATTCTGGCCAAACAAAGAAAACTTACGATGGATATAAAGAAGAAAACGATGCTATCTTACTAGAAAATATCGTAAATTGGCTATCGAATAAAGAAACATTTACAAGTTTAGATCAAGTAAATGGTTTACAACTTGATTTACCTACCACTTTACAAACATTTGAACAACCAAGCTTATCAACTGAGCCACAACCTGAACCTTGGAGTGCGCCAAATGCAGGTTATCAATGGTTTAATACAAACACTTTTAAACCAGGTTCATACGGTTATAACAGTGCTGTAACAGCAAACGACTACGTAGTTACACACCCTGGCACTCTACCAAACAATGAAGTGTTCCAAATAAAAATCCAAGTAAATAACTTATTACCAAACACAACATACACTAATTACTCTTTAGGTATATTCACTACTGGCGGTACACAAGTAGCAAAAGTTCAAAATACAAATGGTTCTTGGCCATCTGCTTTTGGATATAGTAGTGCATTCTCTTTCACAACAAACAGCTTAGGTTCTGCTGAGAAGATTGTAAATGTACAAATCAATCCAAATACTGCTGGACAAGCAACTCTTCGTCTACGCCAAAATACGACAGCGAAATACAATGAAGCTGTAATAATTGATAAGAAATAATGAAGAAGGCAATCCGCATGCGGATTGCCTTTTTCTCACTGCTCTTCTTTCGAGAAAAACATTCTTGAAATAACGATACCTATACTTCCTACAATTAAGAATAACACAGCCCTGATCATCATCGATACTTCTGGTAAGTCCAGAAGGAATAGCTTCCCTATCGTTACGACTAACACGACTAAGCCGGCATACAATATTTCATTCATATTTTTATTCCGTCCAAGCCAAACGGCAAATAATGCATATACCATCCATAATAACGATACAGATACGCTTATTATACTTCCATCTGTAGACAGCACTTCACCGACTCTAGTAATTGCAATAAATACGATAACCATAAACCAATAGAGCGTTATAGAATAAACATATTTTCCGAAGCTCCTTAACACATCTTTCGCTTGTTTCATGCAGTAATAAAATGTACCTATTAAAATAATATGGGCAACAAACCCAGCTGAAATGAAATGATCAAACGGACTAAAAATAGTTTGTATCATTCCAATCGCGTAAATCGTCGCACTAACATACAATTTCACCTGTTGTTTTACTTTAATAGCCGTCACCATACCGAGGAAACCTTGCAATAATAATACAATCGCTGCATTTACTAAACTATACTCATATAAAATCGCTAAACTAAATGCACCCATTGCGAAACCAAATAAAAGATTTGTAAATGTAGAATGTCTATTCTTCCTATATTCAAACACAAACATAGTAGCGTGCACGAGTGCACTAATCATTAATCCCCATTTTGTAAATTCAGGTATTTTTGAAATGGCTAATATAAAGAGAACTGCATTCGCACTAAATATCGCCAAGCGTGGCTCTAATATAAAACTTCTCTCCGTAAACATATGCCAAAATAATAGTAAGTGAATCAAACCATAAACAACCGTTAACTGTATTTGCAAATCTTCTACTAACATTGACATAATAGTAAAGAAAACAAAAAGGACAATAGCAGCAACAGCATAAGAAATCATATATAAATACTGATAACGATTTTTCAACGCATACCATAATAAGCTAAGTGTTAGTATCGTCTCATATCCAAAGAAAATATAAGGATTAGGAGTCGTACTATTTAATAAGAATGGCACGAAGAACGCTCCTACGGCTACAAATATAGTAAGATATTCCGATTGATACCTCTTCGCTACATAAATACCTAAAATGACCCATGCAATATTACATACAAACGCAACACTTGCTGGAATAAATCCATATAAATAATGCGCCGCAAATGTCGTTAAAACTATACCCGTAATACTTCCTCCTGCTAATACTAAACCCAACGCTTGCCGCTCTCGTTTAATTTGAATATCACCTATATAATAAAAACCGATTGATAGGACAATACCAAACACAATTCGTATTACAGGTGTTAATAATCCAGCATCTACCCCTGCTTTAAATAACCAGATTACTCCAAGTAACATAATGCCGACAAATATACGTGGCAACCAAGTTTGGCAAAACTTAATAATATTAAATGGTTCTGGTTTAAATGCAGATATATCTACTTGTTTTACCTCACGTTCTTGCACGGGCTCCTTTATTGTAACTACTTCTTCTTTTTGCTTTTCCTCCATTACCGTTTCAATATATTCTTTCTTTTCTTTACTAACATGTTGCTGAGCATTTTCTACTTCTATTTCTCTTTGTTTTGCTTTCAATTCAAAAAGCGCTTCTTGAATTGTTTCAATTGCCGTTTCGAGCGCTTCTATTTTCTTATTTAAATCCTCCTTCATACGCTCCCCCCTCACCATTCATTCAAAATCTATATATTACCAATTATCTTTATCATACTCTTAGTCTATTCATTTTCAATACTATTTTTCCTAAAAAAAGAAAGGTGTCTTCCGAAATAGGAAAACACCTTTTTACTCATTTATTCTTATTTAGAACGCTACTCACGATAACGCCAATACAAACACCTATAATAGCTGGAACAATCCATCCAACACCTTCTGTATAAAACGGAATGTATTTCAATATTGACGTCCACTGATTCATCATTACATTTTTATTGAAAATATCGATTCCACTAAATACCGCTACAATCCCAACAGTTACTGCATATACGTATGCATACTTTCCAATATACTTATGGAATAACCCTAAAATAATAAGCGTTAATGCAACTGGATAAATAAACCCAAGAATCGGTACTGATACTTTTAAAATTTGTGTTAATCCTAAATTAGCTAAAATCATACTAATAAAACTCAATATAAATGCCCAAACTTTATACGCTACTTTCGGAAATGCACTTGCGAAAAATTGACTACAAGACGTAACGAGTCCGATTGAAACACATAAACACGCAATCGTAAAAATAAGACCTAATAAAACGACTCCGCCTTGTCCAAATAATGTAGTCATCACTTGTGCTAACACATTCGCCCCATTATCAAATGTACCTAACGAACCGCTAATTGAACCAACATATCCAAGTATGATGTAAATAATAGATAATAAAAGTCCTGCACCAATTCCAGCAATACTCATATATTTCGCTAAACCTTTATCATCTTCAACACCTTTTGCACGAAGAGCATTTGCAATAACAATCCCAAAAATTAAAGCGGCTAGCGCATCCATTGTTAAATATCCATCTAAAAAGCCTTGGAACATAGGAGCTTGTCCATAGTTTCCAGTAGCCTCTTTCACACTGCCTACTGATGTAAACATACTCTTTATAAAAATAAGGGCAATCATACCTAATAATAACGGTGTTAAAACTTTTCCGAACAACCCCATTAATTTAGACGGTGATAAACTTAACCAGTACACAATACTAAAGAAAATAACCGTGTAACATAATAAAACTACACTTCCCGATTCTGTAAAGAACTGACCTGGTCCCATTTCAAAAGCTAAACTTCCTGCACGTGGTATACCAAGACCTGGTCCAATAAATAAATACACGATACATGGGAAAATAATGGCGAATGAAGAATGAACCCTCCCCGCTAACATTTGAAAGCTTCCCGCTTTCGCAATAGCGATAACACCCAATATAGGAAGACCTGTTGCTGATATAATAAATCCTATTAATGAAATCCACACATGTTCTCCTGCTTCATACCCAAGGAAAGGTGGGAATATAAGATTCCCCGCTCCAAAGAACATCGAGAATAACATAAGGCTAATCAGTAAAATTTCTTTTTTCTGTAACAATTTCATTTGTTTCTCCTTCTTTAATTTCATCTTTTATGAAATCAATTTCACATATAAAAAAGTGCAATAATCCGCTTCCTAACAAAGAAAACATAGTCCATAGTCTAACATAAAAGAAACACCCATTCTATAGCTATCCCTCTTTTCCAATTTCTTCTGAAAAATCAACCTTTATTGACTTATAATAGTTAATAAGGTAAAATATTAAATGTACAAAATTATTAACTTTGTTTTTGTTTGTGTCAGGAGGAAAATAACATGGAATCAGCGATACAACTAGAAAGAGAACAACAAAGAAAAAAGAAACATCCTCCAGGTTTATACTTACTCTTCTTTACAGAAATGTGGGAAAGATTTAGTTACTATGGATTACGAGGATTATTAACATTATATTTAACGACAGCTTTAGTAAGCGGTGGTCTTGGGTTTAGTCCTGCGTGGGCACTATCCATTTACGGATTTTACACTGGAGCCTGTTATTTCACACCAATGATTGGTGGATACTTAACAGACCGGTTCCTAGGTAGACGAAAAGCGATCACAATTGGTGGTATAACAATGGCAATTGGTAACCTTACACTATTTGCCATGCAAAACCAAGCCGGCCTATACCTCGGATTAGCGCTTATTATTATCGGTAACGGATTCTTCAAACCGAACATCTCTACACTGGTTGGGGAATTATACGAAGAGAACGATCCAAAACGTGATAGTGCATTTACCATTTTCTATATGGGTATTAACGTCGGATCATTTTTAGCTCCACTCGTTTGTGGTTTTTTATCAGAAAATTTATTCAAAACAACAGTTGATGGCGTTGTACATTACGGATTCCGTTACGGTTTCTTAGCCGCTTCAATTGGAATGATCATTGGACAAATTTTATTTACAACATTATCAAATCGCTTCCTTGGTGATATCGGTAAAAAACCAACTCGTGATTTGCAAACAACAGATGGACAACCATCAGTAGGAGATACACCGTTAACAAAAAAAGAAAAACAACGTACCGCAGTTATCGTCATTTTAACATGCTTCGTTGTCTTCTTCTGGGCTGGCTTTGAACAAGCTGGTAGCTCATTAACATTATATACAAACAAATTTGTAGACCGCTCTGTGTTCGGATGGGAAGTTCCAACATCTTGGTTCCAATCGGTCAATCCATTATTTATTATTTTACTTGCTCCAGTCATTTCAGCATTATGGGCAAAACTTGCAACTCGCAAGCGCGGGGATTTAAAAATCCCAACTAAAATGGGACTTGGTATGATCTTGCTTGGTATCGGTTATATCATTCTCGTTATCGCTACATTAAAAACAGGTAGTGATGAACATAACATTACAGAAAAAGCAAACTTACTATTTATCGTCTTTACGTATCTTTTCCATACGTTAGGTGAGCTATTCTTATCACCTGTTGGACTATCAATGGTTAGTGCACTTGCCCCAGTAAAACTTGCTTCTTTATTAATGGGAGTATGGTTAGCAAGCTCAGGAATTGCTAACATTTTAGGCGGACAACTTGCAAGCTTCACAACTTCACTTGGATATGCTGAAGTATTTACAGTAATCGGAGCTGTAGCAATTGTATTAGGTTGTGTTTTATTACTAATTTCTAAGAGATTAGTGAAATGGATGGATTAAAAAAAGATGAGGGATTCCCCTCATCTTTTTTATGCATTCTTACCTTTTTCTATCGCTTGTTCGTACAGCTCTTTATGTTCTTTATATTCACTTGGCACAAAATTCTTATAGAAGAATGCAAGCCAACTGTCTCCTTTTTTATATCCTTCTTCTCTAATTTCTGCTGCTTTTTTATTTGATTTAAATCCTTCAATAAACCATTTCTTTAACGATTCATTTTTTTCATACTTAGCAGGAACTTTCAAATCATAGTTTTCAAATGCATACTTATAGCCAGCCTTTTCTACTGCTTTTTTTGTAGACTTATAGCCCTTTTCATAAGCTGTTTCATACGCCTTCACGTACACATCTTTCTCTCTATTTCCAGGGTTCTTTCCGGCTAGTTCCTTACCTGCCTTTTCCCCTAGTTCAGCTTGCTCTTTTTCAATTTTTTCTGTTCTTTCTTTATTCCCTACTTGGAAACCTTCTGCAAAGTTCGGCTTAAACTCCGGAGCA
This sequence comes from Bacillus sp. AR2-1, assembly GCF_008368755.1. Lineage (NCBI taxonomy): Bacteria > Bacillati > Bacillota > Bacilli > Caryophanales > Bacillaceae > Bacillus > Bacillus sp. AR2-1. Next base: position 43,874 of record NZ_QORY01000036.1, on the reverse strand, counting down.
ATTTGACTATCTTCCATCGTCTCTTGTGCTAAACCTTGCTCTTTTCCTTTTTCAAAATGCGTTTTCTTCTGCTCTTCTAAAGACCAAGATGCAGCATATGCAGTTTTGAATGCTTCTTTATATGTATCTGATTTTCCAGCTAAATGTGATTCCGCATCATTTTTCCCTGCTTTAAAATCAGTCTCTCCACTTTTTTGTCCCTCAAGCTGCCCTTTTTCCATATCAGCTTGACGCTGTGCTTCCTCTCGCTTACGTACCTCTTCTGCTTTTCTTTGCTCTTCAGCTACACGTTGTCTCTCTTCCTCAGCTTTTCTTTGTTCCTCCGCTACACGTTGTCTCTCTTCTTCAGCTTTACGCTGCGCCTCTGCGGTACGTTGTTTTTCAGCCTCAGCATTGCGCTGCGCTTCTACTTGTTTTTCAGCTTCTACAGCACCATTATTATTTGGGCTAGGAGCTGGACTCGTTGCACCACTACTAGAAGCTGGCTTATTGTGATAATGATATTCCCCGTACTGTAATCCCCATTTTTCACAATTTGTCCGACACGTATGTCCCCCATTAGCATCTGTACGCCCTGGATGCGCATAGGCTGAAATTGGAGCTACCAATAACGCTACACTTGTTGTTAAAAGAAGTTTCTTCACCTGTTGTTTCACTCTTGTTCCTCCCAGAATCTTGAATTCTAACTTTATTATACATAAATAGAAAAATACTTAAATACTAACTAAAATATTCTATCATTTCTCAACATTAGTAAAAAAGAAGGTCAACTCTTTAAAGAGTTGACCTTCTTTTTTACTTCTTCGCCTTCGTTCCTACTAAATCACCAGCAACAACGTAACGTTTAGAATTATCTTTCACAGATACACATGTAATAAGCGTTATCTCATCTTTCCCATGATCCTCTACAACTTCCCACTTATCAGGAGTTACTTCAGATACACCAGTAACCGCATATTCATATTCATTTTCATTATCATACAAATAAATTTTGTCGCCTTTTTTTAAAGAGGCTACATCACTAAATAAAACACCTTTTTTAGACATGTTATGTCCTGCTAATGCATAGTTCCCTTTTCCCATTACTTGATTTTCTTTTACTGTTGCTGTACCTGATAATAGGTTTTTCTCAGTAGAAGATTTTAAAACAGGAAGTTCTAATGAAACACTCGGGATCGAAATACGACCAATTACTTGTTTCTTATCTAATGATGCACTCGCTACTTCCGCCAAGTCTGGTTGATCAATTTTCGAAGCATCTACAAATTCCGTCTCATGTTTTTCATAATCCATCTTTTGAACAGCCTGCACATTTTCAGTCTGTTTCTTTTCAGCCTGATATCCATCATAAAATGGCTTTCCGATTAACACACCACCTACAACAAATAGAAGGATTGCTACTATACTATAAATTCTTTGCTTATTCATATACAATTCCTTTCCCTTACAAAATCTTACTCTATATAAAATGATAAGATAATATTGCTATATGTACAAGTATAAGCTAAAAAGAAACCTTCTTGCCGATGCAAGAAGGTTTCTTTTTAAGCTAATTTATTTCTGTATAGTGATACGTGGAATACTGTCATTTGAATAAAGAAAATAGAAAATATAATATACAATGGGTATCCAGGAAGATATTCATTAATAATAGGCGAAAAAGTTAAAAATCCAACTGCACAAGGTAACACAAACCATAACGATACAAATGTTGTTCGACAAGCTTTATCTGTAATCGCTTTTTCACGTTCATCTTCTAGTGGAAACAATAATGGATACATCCAAAAAGATAAATTCTTGTATTTTTTCTTTTGAATTCTATAAAAAATTGTAACTATAATAGCTCCAATAAATAATAAAATGAATGGTACTCCATTAAACCATATTTCAAAAGGGAATTTCTCATTTTTAATTATATCTGCTAACTCTGTAATAACACTATAAAATTCAACAAATGTCCAGCATGCTAAAGCCGTATAAAGCACGTTTACGATATAAGAAAAAACAATCCTACTCATCCTCTTTCCCCTCCTTATTTAAAACAAACACATCTTCCATCTTTAACTCGAATACATCACAAATCGTAAGTGCTAATAACAATGAAGGAACATAATCACCTTTTTCAATTGCAGCGATTGTTTGTCTCGTCACTCCAACCTTTTCTGCTAATACACTTTGCGAAAAATTAAATCGAGCTCTTAATTCCTTCACTCTATTTAAAATGGACAAATTTACCACCTCTCAATTTCATTGTATGCTTTCCTTAACAAAATGTAAACTCAACTTAACATTATTTTTATAAAAAAATCCAACTTTACGTATTGTAAAGTTGGATTACGTATTAATTTAAAATTGTAAGCTTAACATTTTTTCTGCCCCAATTACTAGACGAAGCTTTATCCGGCATTAAAACATCAATTTTGTGACCTTTAATCGCGCCACCAGTATCTGCTGCAATTGCTTCTCCGTATCCTTCAACATATACGCGAGAACCTAATGGAATAACAGATGGATCTACCGCAATTAATTTCATTCCTGGGTTTGCAGTTAAATTATAGCCTCCCCATGCAGAATATACTTGTTGACCTGCTCCATAACCATTTTCAGCTGGGTCTGCTGTATACGCTGTTGCATGTACATAAAGTTCTTTTCCACCAGCAGTTGGCTTAGAAGGTTGTGCAGGTTCTACCTTCGAATTATTATTAGCAACAGGTTCGGCTGGTTTACTAGCTTGTTCTTGCTTTTTCTTTTCAGCAACTTCCGCCTGTGCCTTAGCTAAAGCTTCTTGCTCAGCCTTTGCAGCTGCTTCTGCTTTCGCACGCTCTTCTGCTGCAATTCTTGCTGCTTCTTGCTCACGAGCAATTGTTTCTTGCACTGCCTTCATATTTGACTCAATTTTAGCTTTCTCTTCTGCTGCTAAATTAAGTTGGCTTGCAACCTGATTATATTTATCTTGAACTGTTTGTAAGTTAGCTTGACGTTTTTTCAAGTTATCTTGCAACTCAGCTTGTGCTTTTGCTAATTTTTGTTTGTCTACTACTAAAGATGCTTCTTTTTCATCAATTGTTTTCTTATCTTCTTCAATTTGACGAAGATCTTGTTCTTGTAGACGTAAAATTTCTTTATCAGCTTCTAGAATAGTAGAAACTGCGTTCATACGTTGTAAGAAATCTGCAAAGTTTTTTGACTCTACTACAACTTCTACTACTAAACTCGTATTTGAACTGTTTTGAACAGAAACCATACGTTTTCTCATAATATCCTTACGAGCAAGGACTTTATCCTCTAAAACGACAATTTCATTCTTTTTTTGCTCAATCTGCTTATGTGTTTCATCGATTTTACGTTGAATAGCAGCTTGATCCTCTTTATTTTTTGCAATTGTATTATTTAAATTATGTAGTTCGTTTTCGATACCTTTAATTTCTTTATTAACAGCTTGCTTCTCTTGCTCTTTCTTTTGCATATCTGCATCGTTTTGCTGCAATTGCTGTTGCATGTTGTTAAGTTTCTCGTCGTTTGACTCTGCTTTTACAGCGACTGTACTAGAAAGACCGATAATTCCTGCTAATACTAGACTACTGATTCGCTTAAAATAGTTCATAATCCGACTCCCTTCTTATACAGTTATACATGATTTATTTTACAGTTTGTTTACAATACCATTAAATACAGTTTATTTTTCATGACGAAAAAAAGGGAATTATGCATAAAATGTAATAGATTCTTAAATATTTAACAATTCCTATATTTAAAAATTATAAAAGATGCTAAAATCCAAATATAGAGAAAATATAACTTCTAAAGGCGGTTGAAATAAATATATGTTTACTCAAAAGAAATCACTCCAACATAAAATTGATCAATTAGAAAGTCGTATACAAGAACTAGAAGCAGAATTAAAACAAAAGGATATCGAACAACAAGAGACTATTTCTTCTATCCACGATCGTGTACAAAGCGTTATTCAAGAACATAAACTTGTAAATAGCCAACACCATACACTTCAAAATTTAGTTCAACAATTAAACTTATGTTTCGAAAATGTTTCAACGCGCACGACACATTCCAATGAATTGAATAACGAAATGTTACAAAAAGAACAAAGCTTAATTCAATCTATTGAAGAAATTATTGACTGTTCTAATGAAGGTAAAGAATCTGTTCACCGTTTACTTATTGTAATTAACAAATTAGGTGAACAATCTCAGCGTACGTCTAACAGTATGAATCATTTAAGTGAACGTTCAAAAGAAATCGAGCAAATTGTAGAAGTCATTCAAAACATTGCAGCACAAACAAATTTACTTGCTTTAAATGCGAGTATTGAAGCTGCGCGTGCTGGAGAGCACGGTAAAGGATTCGCTGTCGTTGCCAATGAAGTAAGAAAACTAGCAGAAAGTACAGCGGAAAGTACAAAAAACATAGGCAACTTAACGAAAAAAATTCAAGAAGAAATTGAAAAAGCATACGATAACACAAAAGATAATTTACATTTAGTCGATGAAGGTGTAGAAATGAGTGCCGATACAAACGCTAGAATCGAAAATATTTTAATTATGATTCAAACGTTACAAAACGGTGCTACCAATGTTATTAAAGCTATCGAAAACCAAAAATCTTGTAATGATGATATATTACGCGAATTTACTAATACACAACAAATGTTCCAAAAGTTAAATACTACTATTATGAATCACATTCATGATGCTGAGAAAGTCGATGTTCAATTAACGAAAAGTCTTGAAGAAACAGTAGTTTCTCATTAATAATAAAAATCCCTTATACTTTTATAAGGGATTTTTATTATATTTCGAATATTTATTTCTTCTCAATATTCATCCGTATCTTTGTTATAATGGACAAGTTGTTTCTTTCGACTAATAAACAAGGAGGTTATTATGGAACAATTTCACTACATTTTAAAATATTTAATTCTCGGTCTGTTCCAAGGGCTAACAGAACCAATTCCGATTTCTTCAAGTGGTCACCTCGTTTTAGCACAACATTTGCTAGGACTAAAAATAGAAGGGTTCAGCTTCGAACTACTTGTTAATTCAGCTTCATTATTAGCTGTATTACTTATTTATAGAAATGATTTAATTCGTCTAACGAAGAATGGTCTATCTTATATCTTTACAAGAGCAGAGGACGCAAAATCAGATTTCTTCTTTATTATTTACCTTGTTATTGCGACCATTCCAGCAGGTGTTATCGGTGTTTTATTTAAAGATTACATCGACCAGTACTTAAAAGGTGTGAAAATGGTTGGGGTTTCCCTTCTTATTACCGCTGTCGGCCTTTGGATTATTAGAAACTTGCGTGGACGTAAAAATGATGGTGATCTTTCTATGAAAGATGCAATCATTGTCGGATTAGCACAAGCTTGCGCACTGATTCCTGGAATAAGCCGATCAGGTGCAACAATCGTCGCAGCGATGTTACTTGGTATGAAGCAAGAAACAGCTCTTCGTTTCTCATTCTTACTATATATCCCTGTTAGCTTAGGTGGTTTATTACTAAGTATTACAGACATTGCCAAAGATCCAAACCTAGACACATTATTCGTGCCATATATCGTTGCGTTTATCGCAACATTTATCATGACGTATATTTCATTAAAATGGTTTATGAACATTATGGCAAAAGGAAATTTAAAATATTTCTCTTTCTATTGTATTATCGTAGGTGTACTTACTCTTATTTTCTTATAAAGTGAAACTTACAAAGCGAAAAACGAGTCATTCTATTAAACTAGGATGACTCGCTTTTTTATATCTTTATAATGATAAAGCCCCTCTTTCTGTACAGTAAGAGGGGTCCCTTTTATGCGTATACTTTCTTTTCTTGACAATACAAACGAATAACATGTTTATTTTGTTGAAATACATCATGCGTTAGGCGGATAATAATAAAATTTCGTTTTGTTTGATCATCATGAACAAAAATCTGTTCTCCCTCCTGAAAACGCCATGCACTTTCAAAAGTTGTAATATGATCCCCACTTATAGAAAAAAGCTCATATCGCATATCTTGTACCCTCTCTCAACTTATAATAATCACAATATCCTTATATTAAATTTAGTATAACTTAATCCCGTTTAAATTTGAAATTTTTTCTATTTCGAAATATTTTAATTTTGTTTTCAGGTTCTTTTAACGTTATAATGATAAACGAATTTTCATTGAAAGGAGCTTCATTTTGACTGCATATTTATTTCCAATAAAAACAGCATTTATTTTATTTCCTATTTTAGCAATGTTTCTATTAATCCCTTTTTTAATATTTAATTATCGTAAATACGGTTATTTAAATAAATGGCGTTCATTTATTTTATATTCATTATTACTTTACTTATTAAATGCCTATTTTCTTGTGATTTTGCCATTACCACAAACGTATGATACTTGTAGCCTACAACCGGCTAATACGCAACATTTGCAACTCTCGCCATTTTATTTCATACAAGAGATTAGTAATCATACCTCGGCGATTTTAACGAAGCCAGCTACGTACTTCTATTTATTAAAGGAATCTGCGTTTTTACAAGTCGCTTTTAACGTTTTACTAACCGTTCCGTTCGGTATGTACTTACGTTATTATTTCCGACGTAGCTTCTTACAAACAGTGTGTATTTCTTTTTGTCTTTCACTATTCTTTGAATTAACACAAGTAACTGGATTATATGGTATTTATAATTGTGCATACCGCTTATTTGATATTGACGATCTGTTTTTAAACACACTAGGCGGCGTAATTGGTTTTATCATTGCACCAATCTTTACGTACTTCCTTCCGAAAACAAGCGAATTAGATATTCATATTGATTTAGAAACGAAACCAGTCGGATTCATTCGTCGTCTCATCGCTATGCAAATTGATTGGATTTTCTTATCTATCGTTGTACCTTTCATTAAAAATAAAGGAAATTCACTATTTATTGCTAACATCCAATCTTATACAAATGTATACGAACTCCTTTTCATTACATGTTCAATCTTAATTTACTTTATTATCATTCCATACTTTACAAATGGAAGAACAATAGGAAAAGCGTTGCTTCGGATTTACATTAAAGGACAAGCTGAGCGTATTACACTAAAAGAATTATTCATTCGTTACGGGATATTCTATTTCATTTTAGGCGGAATCAATTATATTCTTTCGAGTAGCTCTATCTTAAATCATACAGAGCCTTTAGTATTACTAGTTATACTATTATTCCAATTTGTAATTAACGGTCTATTTATTATTCATGTTTTATTACATGTATTTAGTCGTGATAAGTTACTATTTTACGAGCGCATTAGTCAAACAAGAAATGCGATTATACTAAAAAAAGCTGACAAGTAATACTTTGTCAGCTTTTTTTCATAATCGTAAATAATTTTTCTGTGTAAGGGTTTGAAAACATTTCTGCTTCATCTAGTAACTTTCTCGCCTTTAGAAACGAATGCATTTCTGGATATATATTTTGTAATTTTTCGTACGTTAACGTATGCATTTTCCCCCAATGCGGGCGCCCTTCATACTTTAGAAAAATTTTCTCCACCTCACCAAAATAAGCAGCATACTTCATACCTTTATACATATGAACGGCAATATACGCTGAATCCCTTCCGTACGCTGGACTGAGCCATATATCATCCCTTTTCACATAACGGCATTCAATTGGGAAGTGCACTTTATACTTTTTCTTTTCAATAAGGTTTGAAATATCTTCTACAACAGCCCGCATATACTTTGAAGGAACACTATACTCCATTTCATAAAATGGAACCGCACGCGATGTAGCAAATACTTCATAACTCGGACCAATTATTTTTGTATTCGGTACAGCTTTAGCCGATAATCGACTTACACCTTTACTTATAGAAGGAAACCATTTACATCCTTTAGATAACAAAGAGAACATCTTATTTTCAAGCAACTCTACCTTTAGTTTATGCCATTTCAAGTCACTTTTTTTACCCGTTGTTTCATTTGTAAATTTCACTTGTACTTCATCTGAATAAGGAAAAACAAAAAATTCAAAATGGCGATTCTTCTTATATTCTTCTAGCTTGTTCATTACAGTAGATAATGACTGTTTTTCACTTTTATAAACGAGTGAATAGGCTGGAATAACCTTCAATTTTATTTTTACAATGATACCTAACATTCCTAGCGACAACTGAAAGGCTCTCCAATATTCCACATTCTCAGTTTCCGAACAAACTATACTCTCGCCTGTAGATAAAACTGCGGTAATCTCTATAACTTGTGTTGATAAACTTCCAAAGGTAATACCCGTTCCATGAGTCCCTGTACTAATCGCTCCTGCAATCGATTGCGAATCAATATCCCCTAAATTTTCTTGTGCATAACCTTTTTCTTCAAGTAACTTCCCTAAATCATGTAACTTTGTTCCTGCCCATACTTCGGCAACCATCTTCTCTGCATCCATATCCAAAATACCTTTCAATTCATCTAAAGAAACTAAAATTTCTTCCGTTTGCACAAGAGGTGTAAACGAGTGTCCTGAACCGACAACACGAATTTTCTTCCCTTTTTTTCGAGCAAGCCCTACAACTTCTACTACATCTTGTATACTTTCTGGATACATCGTATAATGCGGCGTTCCTTCTACATTCCCTGTCCAATTTCTCCATTTTTGTCCCTTTATAGAAAGCATTGGCCATCCCCCCGATATGTTGAATACTCCCCAACAATCTCTCCTTCTTTCACACGATATAAAAAAGGAAAACGCTCACATAACTCTCCAGCTTTACTATGGCGAAACAAGATAGAATCTCCTATCTCTACTCGTTCCTCACCGTTATAAAAAATCGGTGTTTGCACTTCGCCAGCGCCTTCTAAAGCTAATAGTTTGGCACCATTTGGTCTCCAAATCTCAGGTTCTTTATCTTTCCCGATTGCACCTGAGGCAATATATCCACCACCTAAACAAGTGTAAATAAACGGGGCTGGTTTACGCACAACTGGTAAAGCAAATCCGACGGCTGGATGAAATTGCACCTCTTTATAATAATCGAACAGCTTCGGGGCATAAAAAGCAGAACCTATTGTAATCTCTGAAACTGAATTATCTTGCTCAGTTGTTTTTATACTTCCTGTGCCTCCCCCATTTACAAACCTTAGTTCAATACCTAGATTTTGTATTTCTTTTACGATATGTCCTCTTCTTTCTTTAACTTCTAACACTGACTTCTTCTTTAAATACGAAATCACTTTACTTTTCACTCTTTGATTCGGTATGTGATCTCCTACCCCAGCAATTTGAGCTTCATATCCCATTACACCATCTAGTATTAAAAATGATGATTCTTTTACCCTTTTTACTATTTTCAAAGTACCTTGCACATCTTTTACCGGTGATCTGTTTACCCCAAAATGAAATTGAAAAAAACGACTACTCATATCAATATCCAAACAAACACGAAAACACCCTTTAGACTCCTCAGCAATTTTTTCTAAATAAACAATATGGTCTTCACAATCCACCATACAAGTTATAATGAGGCCTTGCTTTGTTAGCAAACTTATTTCATGTAAAGCCCTTTTATCATAAGCAGGATATCCGAGCAATAAATCATTGAATCCTTGTTCAATTAAAAACAAAGCCTCTCTAGGTGAAAAACACATAATACCTTGAAATCGATCATTTGTAGCTAAAATCTTTTGCATAACCGGAACAGAACGTAGCGATTTACTCGCTATACGAATCTTCTTATTTCCACTTAATTCCATAACCGATTGAATATTTTTATCTAAAGCTACTTCATCCAAAAATGCACACGGTAATGGAACTTCTTTAAAAATTCCTCGATCCACATTTTTCTCTCCTCTTTTCAATATGTCTTATACATATTGGAAAGAAAGTTGAAATTTCCTCTACAAAATAAAAAAGTTTCTTCCTATTAAGAAGAAACTTTTTTAGGACTATTTCATAGAAATAGTTGCCTCTACTGGATAATGATCAGAGTAATCATTATATGTATATTTTTTAAGCCATGATGTAACAGTCCACTGTGGAGATTTCGGTTGTAATACTTTATTCTCTATAAATGACGGATTCGCATGGTCCTTACTTGCAATAATATAATCTAAATACTCGGCAGGACTATCAGGGAAATTATATTTTGCTATACTGTTTGTCGTCGCATCCCAAGTTGCTGTATGTCCCGTATAAGATGGAATAGAAGCGTGTAATGTTTTAAACATGGATGCGTACTCTGAGTCACTATTGTTCTCTGCATTTATTTTATTCACGTTCATATCACCACCAAATAGGACGTACTCGTCATTTGGTATATTCTTATTTTTAATAAAGTCTTGAATTTCTTTTAACTGATTTGTACGTACAGATGCAGGTGAAGTTTTTCCGCACATACTATCTTCAGCCTGCAAATGCGTCCCGATTACATGAACGAAACGATCATTCTTCTTAATTTTTGTGTATACAAATCCTTTATTCGATAAATTATCTGGCCCGCATCCTTTTGCAAATACATATTGAATCTTTTCAACAATCGGCCATTTACTCACGATTGCAACGCCCCCATCTTCAGGAGTTGAAGATGAATAGCTACCTAACGTTTTATCCCATTCATTTCCGTTACTACGACCTAATACCGCTGTTTGATTTGGATATTCTTTCTTCAAATTCCCTAACAAACGATCTGATGCGCTATTATCAAACACTTCATTTAATATAACAACGTCTTGATTCTTTATATAATCTGCCGCCCCAATTAAATCAGCACGCTCACTTTGTCCCCAGTTCGGATATAAATTTGTTGATAGCATATACACGTTATGCGTCATCACTTTCAAAGTATTATTTTGATTTGTAGACGTTTCTGCTTGAGCTGAAGATCCTCCGTATAAAACTCCTAAACCAATCCCAAAGCTAAGTACACCTTTTAGTAATTTTCCTTTCACGCTTCATACCTCCATGTATTAGTTATAAAAAGGCCAAATACTCTATTGTGAGATTTGACCTTTTTTTTAATACTTAACGATCTCCGTACGTATCAAACCAAAGCTGAATGTATCCGGCAGTAACACGTTGTGCATCCATTAATCGCTTACCTGTCATTGGTGTAACTTCAGCGCGCCATTTATCTGCATATTCTTGTGATACAGCTGCTTTTACGAACCAATCTTTCGTATTATCATTTACAATGCCAGCGTAATCTTGTTTCGCTGCTACTGCCGCTCCGTGAATCCACTCTTCTGGATTTGTACCTTTCCAGTTCCAATATCCATTTCCATCCGTTACTTTATAATTATCTTTTATCGTATCTACAAAGTTTTCATATTTAGAATGGAATCCTTGTGGGTACGAAAGATTTGTAAAGTTTGCCGCATGCATCGGTTGGTTTACATCTCCTAAATAATGAAGAGATAATCCTAAATAGAAGAATGCTTGTTTCATATCTTTATTTTTATATGATTCACCAGCTAATTTAAAATATTTAGCGCCAGTTTCTTTTGCCTGCTTTGCAAATGGAATATATGTTTTTCCATTGTCTGGATCATAGAAATGTGAAGCAAATGTGCTATTATCATAATAAGGATTTTCATAGTCAGCAGCATAAATACCATTTTCTAATTCCGTACGCCATTCATTTAATTGTGCAACTCGATCTTGTTTTACAAGTGTTGTATTGCGAGACATAATATCAATAGCGCGGTTTACAATCCATAAATGAGAGTTTACGCCTTCTTTATGTTTATCTTCAGCAGACCAGCGATGAACTATTTTTATTTTACTTCCCCCATCGTTTTCATGAGCAAATGCAACACTTTGTAACGGCGCTACTAATGTAATAGCTGCTGCTAAAGCAAGTACTTTCTTTTTCATCTGAAATCCTCCATTTTATAATTGAATTATTGTAAACTTTTTGTTAGGATCCTATGATATCGTCCGGTTAACCTATGACTAGAATATCCCACCTTTCATGAAATTTCTATCAATAAATTAAAATATGCAAATGTTCATATCATTATAACTTTATACATAGTGAATATAATGAATGAATGCACTTATATTGTAGTAAAGTATTGTTAAGCTACTACGAATGATTGTCTAAACTAATGTAAAAAAAGAGTAAAGCATCCACATGCTTTACTCTTTTTTTCTATTCGATAATATACTTGGTAGTTGTACATTAACTGCCAACTTATGAATAAATCCAAACACTAATCCAATCCCAATAAATATGTATAAGATTGTAAATATCTTTCCGAAATCAGTTTGCGGACTAAAATTCCCATCACCGACAGTCGTCAAAGTGACCACACTAAAATATAAAGCGTCAAGAGGACGTAATCCTTCAACTGTACTATAAAAAATCGTACCAGATGTTAATGTTAAAAATGTTAATACGAATAACACTTGAAATTCTTTATCTTTCCACGCTCGTAAACAAGCTTTTAGCATTCGTTTCAATGTCAACATAAATGAAAGCATTAGACTTCCCCTTCCAAACAAAATACCTGTAGTTAAAGGAAAGTCTATCACCTTTCTGTATAGAAAAAAAGTAGCCCTCTTCTATTTCTAGACAAGAGCTACTTTTTACTATTCTCTATTATTTAGGTGAAACAAGAATTTTCACTTGTGTTTTATCTTTTACAAGTGCTTCAAATCCTTCTTCAACAACTTGATCCACTGTGATTTTTTTCGTAATTAATTTCTCTGCTTGAATTTGGCCAGAGCTAATTAATTTAATAACAGCTGGGAAGATATGACGGTATCCAAGAATACCGATAACTTCTTTTTCTTTTAGTACAAGGTTGTTTGGCGTAATTGTCGCATCTTTTTCCCACACACTAACAATTACAGTTTGTCCTTCAAAGCTTGTACTTTCAATCGCTTGACGAAGTACTACTTCGACACCTGTTACTTCAAAGCTCACATTTACACCTAAACCATTTGTTAAGTTACGAATTTCTGCTAGTACATCTTGAGTAGCTGGATTTAATACATAATCCGCACCTGCTAATTTTGCTAACTCTTGACGTTCTTTAGAAAGTTCTACTGCAATAACAGGAGTTGCTCCTGCTGCTTTAGCTGCTTGAATGACAAGAAGTCCAATTGGACCACAACCAAATACTGCTACAGCTTCCCCTTCTTTTAATTTACTTTGACGTACTGCATGAACTGCTACCGCTGCTGGTTCTACAAGTGCACCTTGTTCATACGTCATTTCATCAGGAATATGGTGGACCATATCTTCTGGTACTACTGTATATTCAGAGAAACCGCCGCCGTCTCCGCCAAGACCGTGGAAAACAAGTTGTTCACAAACATTGTAATGTCCATGTTTACAAGCTTCACATTTACCACAAGAATAAATTGGTTCTACAACGACGCGATCTCCCACTTTATGAGAAGTAACGCCTTCACCGATTTCAACTACCTCACCACTAAACTCATGACCTAAAATAACCGGTGCTTTTACGTGTGTTAATGGGTGCTCTTCTGTTGGAATAAAAATAGGTCCTGCTAAATATTCATGCAAGTCTGTTCCGCAGATACCACACCATTTCACTTTAATCTTAACTGCTCCTGGTCTTACAGTTGGTTCTGGTACTTCTTCTACTCGTACATCGCGTTGATTATGCCAAAGTAATGCTTTCATTTTATACATCCCTCTCTACGTATATACTTAACCTGGTGAAGTTTACAAATCTATTATAATACTTCTATCCATATATTTCAAAAAAACAATCTCATTCCCACTAAATTTTAACAAATAACGTTCAATATTTTGTCACTTTGTACTTTTTTCCACATCTGTTAATGCTAATTTCATTGTGGTTGAAATTAGCATTATGCCATAATAGCATAGGAGAGGTGAATATCGCTTGAAATATTTTATTTACTTTATTGTTATCGTAGCGTTTCTAGATACATTTTCACAATTACCTATTATGAGTACGTTCGCTCAAAGTCTTGGAGGATCTCCTCTTATTATTGGGCTAGTTGTCGGTATGTACTCATTCGCTAATATGATCGGTAATATTATTGCTGGCGCTGCTGTCGATAAATTTGGTGCAAAAAAAATACTTTATATAAGCATGGGACTTACGAGTTTCATAGTCTTGTTATACACCGTTGTTCAAAGTGGTGAACAACTATTAGTTGTGCGCTTTATGCACGGCTTTAGTGACGGATTTTTAATTCCTGCTGCCTTTACGTTTTTATCAAAACAAACAAATTCAGCAAGACAAGGTAAGGCAATGGCCCTATCTGGTGCTGCTGTTGGAACAGCGGCAATTGTAGGACCGGCTTTCAGTGGAATTATGAAAGCAACTGCTGGTATAGAGTGGGTGTTCATTACCATTTCTATTTTAATGGTCCTTGGTACAATCGTATCTCTATTCTTCTTACCAAATAACGTATCAAGAAAAGATACTTCAAGAACACAAATGATGAACAAAAAGGATATGATTGAACTATTGAAATCAGAACCGTTATTGCAAGCATATATTGGTGCCTTCACGCTAATGTTTTCACAAGGAATTGTCACTTATATGCTACCAGTGAAAGTTGAGGCATTAGCACTTAAAGCATCTACAACAGGCATGATGTTAAGTGTATTCGGCATTACCGCTATCCTCTTCTTCTTGCTGCCAACAAACCGTATTTACGATCGATTTAATCGTTCAAAACTCATGCTAATTGGGATTGCAGTAATGGCATTCGCGTTATCTTTACTTGGATTATTCGCAACAAAAGGTATGCTCTTTATCGTTATGATGATTTATGGCATTGGATTCGCTATCCTTTTCCCATCGATAAATGCATTACTTGTTGAAAATACGACAGATGATAAGCGCGGAAAAGCATTCGGATTGTTTTATGCTTTCTTCTCATTAGGAGTTGTTGCTGGATCCTTTACAGTTGGTGCAATCGGGGCATCCCCTAGCGTCAGCTTCGTTATCGGAACTGCATTCTTATTAACATTCGCTGGAATGATTTATGTAAGAAGCAAAATAAAAAGTAAAGCAAACAGCAAAGTAAAAAAGACAATGATGGGTTAATTCCATCATTGTCTTTTTTTGCCTAATATATTACTTTTGTGTCTAACCAAATAACAATGTAAATAAATTGAACTGTAAAGGCAACACTGCAGTTCTTCTTTTACAAAAAAAGTGTATAAATACCAACGATACTTCGACAATTTCCTCGGAAATATTTCCTTTCCCCACATAATTTGATACACTACATATGGACAGACACTTGTATTACATAAGCTAAAATAATAACTTACTGTACAAATTGAAAAGCACACTCTTCATATGAAGAATGTGCTTTTATGTTATTAACGTTTAATCCAAACAGCGCCTGCCGATTTATCCTCTGCCTGTCCAACAACTTGGAATTTAAGTCCAAGGTTTGGAACTTTTCTTCCTGCATCTGCAATTTGTTTGTTACTATATACTTTTGAATCATCAAATGTTGTAACACCTTGTAATCCAGAATAGTTAAACTGTCCACGTGTTAATGAATTTGCACTCCATGCTGGTGTTTGATCAAATGAAAATGCAGCATCTGCAATTTGCATACCTGTATTACCGTAAGTTGGTCTTCCGTTTAAATTCCCAACAAATGCCTCTGGATGCGAATCCACAACACCAAGGAATCCTTCACCTGGATGCACCCCAACCCAGTTATCTTTGAAGCTATCATCTGCATACCAAACGACAAGACCTGTATTATACACTGGACCTTTTCCTGCTTTTAATCCATTATCTGATCCCGCATAGTTTCTCCACTCTAAGTAGTAATAATGAGCTTTCTTTTCTGTCCCATCAGAAACAACAAAACCATTTAAATTCATTTTAGCCTGTCCTTCTGTATCATCAGAAAATACAACTTGTCCATCAACAGTTACATTTACATTATCCATCGCGAAACCTTTATATGTTACAGCCGGATCTGTAATATAATCGAATTGCAGTTTCACTTTTTTTCCTTTAAATTGACTTAAATCATATGATTTATCCATCCATTTTCCATCTGTTGTATCTTTATCTTCTTGGACTACTTTTTCTCCAAGTCTATCAATTAACGTTTTCGTTCCATCTTCTGTTACTGCATGCACTTCGACAAAATCGCACTCTGCTTCTAACTCATAATTTGCTTTATAATCGAATTTTGCATTTGTTCCTTTTGTTAAATCAAAGAATGGTGTCTCTAGTGTTGTATGCATATCATCTCCTCTTGTACTATAATATGCATGCTTTCCAAACTCCGGTTTAATCGTTTCAACACTCTTACCCGGTAAGTTAACACGTACAACGCCTGGACGATTGGATTTCGTAACACTTTGATCAATATATGTAGGAATTCCTACTCCACGCTTAATTTTATCGTAATCTACTTCTAAAATTTTTGCCCAGTTGCCGCCCATATTCTTTTGTAAGAAGTCTTTATTTTGTGGTGAGAAACTAGTTGGCTCTGTTCCTGCAATTTTCCCTGTCCAACTACCTCCACTCATTAATGACCACGCTTCGACAGGTGAACCAGTTCCAGTATATTTCGTGTCATATTCATCTGGTAAGCCAAGATCATGTCCAAATTCATGCGCAAATACACCTACTGCTCCATCTTCTGGTTCAATTGTATAATCATGTGCCGCTACTTTTCCACCAAAGTAATTTACCTTTGATTTTGTACCTTCAACCGCTACTGGATCTATTGCTAATTTTGAACGATGTGACCAAATTGCATCATCACCTAATTTACCGCCACCAGCTTCTTGACCAACACCAGCATGGATTACCATTAAATGATCAATTACACCATCAGGTTCATTTTGATTTCCATCACCATTTGTATCATATCTATCGAATTGATCAAATTGAGATAAATCTAACCCTTTCTCAGCAGCTGCATGTAAAGCTTCTTTCACTAAATCACGTGCGCCTTTTGGTCCTTTATTATCGTGACCACTACTACCATCAGCACCGTAGTCAGACGCTTTTCCTGGAACAGTTAGCCATTCCGTTACATATCCATCTGTCGTATAACTTCCACCAGACTGCTCTTCATAATATTGTTTAAACGTTTTTACTTTTGAACCATCAAATAATGTGTACGGTTCATTACCAAATAACATTTTTTGATAATGCTCTCTACTAAAGTCATTCGAATACATATACCCTGGTGTTTGATCAATATTATTATGTTTATAATCACTAAATTCAACGAGTAATACTAATACTTTATCATTTCGAACTGACCCTTTATATGGCGCTTGCTTTGCTTTAGAAGTTGGGACTTGTCCATTCAATTGTTTTTTATTTGGTTCTGGTTTTTGCTCAGGACTAACATTTTTTTCAGGTTTCTTTACTTTCTCCTTTTCTTCCATTTTCTTCTCTTTTACTTTTTTCACGAAATCAGATGCCTCTTTAGCAGTATCCGCTGGAAGAATTTCTTTATTTGCCTGATCGCCTTGTTTCTTTTCAATATACTTTTCTACAGCTTTTTTCGTTTCTTCTTTAGAAGATGCTGGATTAATTGTTCCTCTTTCTTTCAACGCTTGCGCTAAACGATCCTCTTGAATTAAATTGTAATCAATTGGTGTTGTAGATACATTTTCTTTCTCTTTTGCTGGCGTTTCTGCGTATGCTAGCGGAGTACTCATTACAGATGTGCATCCGATAATTGCCGCAATTGCCAATGATGACAACACTTTAAATGGCGTTTTTCTTCTCATTCTATTTCTCTCCTTTTATAAAACTTAAAATTCAGATAAATGAGTGCATTTAAATCGAAATCCCTATTTTCTACCCTCCCTATATAAAAAGGCATAATTCTATAAACGTTAAGCTTTCTGTTATAGAATCATGCCCCTCCAGTTTTCTGGTCAGAACCTCTACCTTTTTATGTCGAAATATGAAAAATAAAAAGTGATTTGATATATATTAAATAGCTTATATAACAAATTTAAAAGACAATATGCAAAATTGCATGAAAATTCTTTTAAATAAAAAAAGAACCCTAGTCAATTAAACTAGGATTCTTGATTTTCTATTATTTCTCTTGTGTTTTTTCCCAATCAGCTAAGAACTTCTCAATTCCTTGATCTGTTAATGGGTGCTTCACTAATGAAGCAATTACGTTTGCTGGGATTGTTGCAATATGTGAACCGTTTAATGCTGCTTCTGTTACGTGAACACTGTGACGTACAGATGCTGCAATGATTTCTGTTTCAATACCGTGAATTGCAAAGATTTCTGCGATTTGACGGATTAGGTCCATACCGTTATGACCGATATCGTCTAAGCGACCTAAGAATGGTGAAACGTATGTTGCACCAGCACGAGCTGCAAGTAATGCTTGAACTGCTGAGAATACTAATGTAACGTTTGTACGAATTCCTAAGTCAGAGAATGCTTTTACTGCTTTTAAACCTTCTGTTGTCATTGGAACTTTTACAACAACGTTTGGAGCAATCTTCGCTAATTCTTTCCCTTCTTCAATCATTTTATCAGCTTCTAAGCTAATTACTTCTGCGCTTACAGGTCCTTCTATAAAGCTGCAAATTTCACGAATACGCTCATGAAAATCTACGCCTTCTTTTGCTACAAGTGATGGGTTTGTCGTTACTCCAGCTACTACGCCTAATGCATTTGCCTCTTTAATTTCGTTAATGTTTGCTGTATCAATAAAGAATTTCATTTGTTATTCTTCCTTCCTAATTTTCATTTTATATTTATTTGTTTTTCTTAATAAGCTCTAATTCAATCGGAATAGATTTGTCCACTTTTTTACCTTGCGTGATCTCTTTTGCTGTTTGCATCGCCTTCTCCCCGATTAATTCCGGTTTTTGAGCAACTGTTGCAGCCATACGCCCATCGTTAACCGCCTTTACAGCATCTTCTGTTGCATCAAATCCAACAACGACTACATCCGTTTTTCCAGAGGACTTCAATGCTTCAAGTGCCCCTAATGCCATTTCGTCGTTATGCGCAAACACAGCTTTAATATCACCATTTGCTTGCAAAATGTTTTCCATAACAGATAATCCTTTTGCTCTATCAAAATCAGCTGCTTGTTTGGCAACTACTTTTAAAGACTTATCCGCTACGTTATGGAATCCTTTCCCGCGCTCACGAGCAGCAGAAGAGCCAGGGATTCCTTCTAATTCAGCAACATTTGCTCCCCCGCCAACTAATTCACGAATGTAATCACTAGCCATTTGACCACCTTCAATATTATTAGAGGCAATGTGAGAAACAACTTTACCTGAATTTGCAACGCGGTCTACAGTAATAACAGGGACATTCGCTGCATTTGCCGCACTTACTGCTGAAGCAACAGCATCTGAATCGGTTGGATTAATAACAACTACATCGACACCTTTTTGAATTAAATCTTCAACATCATTGGTTTGCTTTGCTGCATCATTTTGTGCATCAACAGCAATCAATTCAATGCCGCTTGCTTTCGCTTGCTTTTCTGCTCCTTTTTTCAAAGTCACAAAAAATGGATTGTTTAAAGTTGAAACAGAGAATCCAACTTTAATAGTTTTATTTCGACCTTTATCGCTAGAATCCTTTGCCCATTCTGGTGGTTCCATTGAACAACCAGCAGTAATGACCATAATACATGCAACGAGTATAAGTAACCATTTCTTCATGAACTATCCCTCCATTACGCTTCTTTTCGGCGATCAATTAATACAGCTAGTAAGATTACAAGTCCTTTTACAACTTGTTGGAAGAAAGAAGATACACCTAATAAATTTAAACCGTTATTTAGTACACCGATAATAAGTACACCGATGAATGTACCAACAATCCATCCTCTTCCCCCAGAAAGACTTGTTCCACCTAATACAACTGCTGCAATTGCATCTAATTCGTAAGAAGTACCTGCAGTTGGCTGTGCAGAATCTAATCGTGATGTTAAGACTATACCTGCAAGCGCTGCCAAAATTCCGGAAAGACCGTAAATCATTACTTTAATTCTCGTAACATTAATACCTGATAATGCTGCTGCTTCTTCATTTCCACCAATTGCAAATGTACGGCGACCAAATGTCGTTTTCTTCAAAATGAAGTACAGTACTGCGAAAGCGATCATCATTGTAACAGCTGGTACCGGAATACCAAGAAAATAACCGCGGCCAAACATTTGGAACATTAAATGATCACCCAGACCAGTGATCGGACGTCCGTCCATATAAACAAGCGTCAACCCACGAAAAATAGTCATTGTTGCTAAAGTTGCAATAAATGGAGCTACTTTTCCCTTCGCTATGATGATACCGTTTACAATTCCCATTACAAGACCAGCTAATAATCCAACTGCCATCGCAAGGAACGGGTCCATGCCACTTGCCATCATTCCAGCAACAAGTGCACTTGATAATGCTAAAATAGAACCTACCGATAAGTCAATACCCCCTGTTAAAATTACAAAGGTCATTCCGAATGCAATAAGCGCATTAATCGATACTTGACGCAGTATATTAAATAAATTTGGAATCTCAATAAATGCCGGATTTAAAGCTGTAATTACGACGATAATTAATACTAAACCGATTAAAGAACCGAGTTGTTGTAATACATTCCCCTTCTTAGCCATCCTTACTCTCCCCCTGTAGCTAGTGCCATAATAGACTCTTGTGATGCCTCATCTTTCTCTAAAATGCCGCCGACCTTTCCTTCATGAATAACAAGAACACGATCACTCATTCCTAAAACTTCTGGAAGCTCAGATGATACCATAATAACGGCATCGCCTTGCTCAGTAAGCTTATTCATAATAGAGTAAATTTCTTTTTTCGCTCCAACATCTACACCTCTTGTTGGCTCATCTAAAATGAGTAACTGAGGGTGGATACCTAGCCATTTTGCAATAACAACCTTTTGCTGATTTCCACCAGAAAGAGATTTCACCGCTTGCTCTCCACTAGCTGCTTTCACATTAAGAAGTTTCATCATATCCGCTGTAAACTGTTGTTCTAGTTCGTTACTTAAGACACTTCCCTTTGAAAGACTTTCTAAATTCGGTAAAGCTAAATTTTCTCGAATTGAGAAATCTAAAACTAACCCTTCAGATTTTCTATCCTCTGTAATAAAAGCTATTCTTTGTCTAATCGCATCTATCGGACTATCAATCTTTACTTCTTGTCCATTTATAAAAATTTGGCCAGAATCTAAAGGTTCGTATCCAAATATCGCTTTCATAATATCTGTACGGCCAGCTCCCATCAAGCCAGCAACACCAAGGATTTCACCTTTTCTTACTTGAAACGAAACATTTTCAAACTTCCCTTTTTTCGTTCCGTTACGCATCTCAAAAATGACATCGCCAATTTGACTATTTCGCTCTGGGTAACGTTCACCAATGCTGCGCCCCACCATCATACTCACTACTTCATCAAATGATGTTTCCGGAATGAATCTCTTTCCTACGTATTCCCCATCACGTAAAATCGTAATGGCATCACATATTGAAAAAATTTCTTCCATTCGGTGTGAGATATAAACGAACGAAACGCCTTCTTTACGTAATTTATTAATGACAGTAAACAACGTTTCAATTTCACGATCTGTTAATGCAGCTGTAGGTTCATCCATAATAATAACGCTCGCGTTTGTCATTAACGCTTTCGCAATTTCGATAATTTGCTGTTGTCCAACCGATAACTCTCCTGCCAACATAGCGCCTTTTACATGTAACCCTAACTCCGCTAGTTGCTGCTGCGCAATCGCGTTCATTTGACGCGTACGCAAAATACCTGTCTTCCCATACATTAACTCTTTACCGAGAAACATATTTTCAGCTACTGTTAAATTCGATAATATGTTCAATTCTTGATGTATAAATGCAATACCGTACTCTTCTGCTTCTTTCGCATTTTTAAAAGTTCGTTCTTGTCCATCAATCGTGATTGTTCCACCATCTTTTTTGTATACACCTGTTAAAATTTTCATGAGCGTTGATTTACCCGCTCCATTTTCCCCCATCAATGCATGGACTTCCCCTGTTTCAATCATAAACTGTGCATTCTTCAAAACAGGATTGCCATTGAACGCCTTTGAAATATTTTTCATTTCAATACGCATTCCCATCACTTCCTTTTATTAAAAAATCACGCCTGCATGTAAAATTACATTGGCATAAGGAGTAGCCTCTCCTGTACGAATAATTGCTTTCGCTTTCTTCGTGTGCTCTTTAAATTGTTCATGCGATACATATTCAAATGCTGGCTCTATTAATTTCAGCTCGATTTCTTTATTTACTTCCGCATTATTATTAATGACTTCTTCTGCTAACGTTACTTTTTCAATTGCCATATCATCAGCTACCACTTGCAATACGTCTAAAAAGCTAGGTTTTCCAATCTCAACAGCTAAATCAATTCGTTTTACTCCGTCAGGAATTGGTAACCCGCAGTCTGCAATTACAATCGTATCTGTATGTCCAAGTGAAGCAAGGACTGATGCAATCTCACTGTTTAATACACCGTGCTTTTTCAACCGACAATCACCTGCACTTCACGTACTCTATCTCTCGTTGGCATACCGCCCTGTGCTCCAAGTTTCGTTACAGAAAGGCCACCAGCAATATTCGCAAAACGAATTGCTTTTTGAAGTGTTTCTCCTTCAGAAAGCGCAACTGCTAATGCACCATTGAATGTATCACCAGCTCCAGTCGTATCTACTACATCAACAGCGATGCTAGGAACATGTACAATCTCCGTACCATTATGGAAACGAACACCTTTAGAACCTTCTGTTATCAATAGTTTATTTGGATATTTAGCCAGTAAACCTTCAATTGGTGACGTGAAATCATCTAATACGATGCGACACTCATGTTCATTTGGTGTAATATAAGTTGCCTTTTCTAAAACATCTTCTGATAACACTTGTGCTGGCGCTGGATTTAACATAACTGGAATATTATGCTCCTCACAAATAGCCAATACATATTTTACTGTTTCAAGTGGGATCTCTAGTTGAAGAACAACCATATCTGCTTTTATAAGAAGATCTTTTGAACGATCTACAACCGACTCATTTACAAGAGCATTCGCCCCTTGCACGACAACAATACTGTTATCCTCTTCTGCTAAAACGATATGAGCAATTCCTGTCGCCGTATCTGTAACCGGTACCACATAGTCGATAAAAACGCGTTCGTTCTCTAAATTGTTCCTAACTACAGTTCCATAATTATCGTTTCCAACCGCTCCAACCATCGCTACATTTGCGCCTAATCTAGCTGCAGCAACTGCTTGGTTGGCTCCTTTCCCTCCTGGGATTGTATGAAATGCTTCACCAATTACTGTTTCTCCTGCTTTCGGACGTTTTTTTGAAACAGCCACTAAGTCCATTGAAATACTACCTACCACTGCAATATTTGGCATCTGTTTCATCTCCTTACTTCGTTGTATTTCGTTCTATAATTTCAATCGGTAAACGATAGTGTTTCTCTTCTAATACGCTTCCTTCCATCTGCTCTAACAACAGCTCTGTTGCAATTTTTCCCATTTCATAAATTGGCTGTGCAACAGTTGTAATAGATGGATACATCATTTCTGTTAAAGAAATTCCATCGAATCCGATAATTTGTAAATCATCTGGAATAGAAATCCCCTTTTGGAGTGCAGCCTTTACAATACCTATTGCGATTAAATCATTTCCAGCAACAATTCCATCAATATGTGGGTATTCTTCTAATAATTCCACTGCTACACGCTCACTATTAGCTGGATCAAATGTACTCTCCGCAATCATATAAGAAAGATTATTTTGTGTAATAACGTCTACAAAACCTTCAAAACGTTCATTAGCAGTGCTTACATCACGCGGTCCACGAATATGCGCAATATGTTTACAGCCTTTATCTATTAATAGCTTTGTCGCTGCCTGACTCCCTGCATAGTTATCTGCATATACAGTAGGGATACGCTCATTAAACATACGGTCAATTGCAACAACTGGAACAGACAACTTCATGTAATTAACACTATTTTGTGGATTCGTTGCTACAATAAATCCATCCACATTATTTTGCCTAAGTACATCAATATATTGCTTTTCTTTCTCTAAACTCTCATCAGAGTTACAAAGGACAACTGTGTATCCTTGCTTATGAGCTACATCTTCTACGGCACGTGCAACTTCTGGAAAGAATGGATTCACGATATTTGGAACAACTAAGCCAATTAAACGTGATTTTTTATTATACAATGAACGCGCTACTGTACTAGGTTTATAATCTAGCATCTCAATCGCTCGTTCTACTTTCTTTAATGTATCTTCATGAACATATCCATTTTTATTTAACACTCTGGAAACGGTCGCCACAGATACTCCCGCTAATTTCGCAACGTCTTTAATCGTACTCATTCTCTTTCCTCTCCATTCCATGTAACCGTTTACAGAAAATAATATAACGTATTTCTAGAAATACGTCAATCATTTCTCACGAAAAAGCTTTTAAGGTTATACTCAAAAAAGCACCGCCATAAGGCGATGCTTTTTCATTACGAATAGGATACAGTTTGTTCTTTTTCCTCTGTAGCTGGCTCTTCAGCATCTTTTTTACGATCTGACAGTTTAATCTTCTGTAAGAAAATTGTAAAGATAGCGCCTACTATGATAAATACTAATCCTGTTAAGAATACAGTATGAAGTGAGTCTACTAAAGAGTTTTTCAAGATTGGTACAATGCTGTTAGCGAATGCTTCTGGCATTTGTTTTAATGCTTCTGGACTAAATAGCATCGAATATAAACCTTGTGGATCTGTGTGAATCATATCTTTAAATTTCGTTACCATTTGGCCCGCTTCTTTCGGGAACGTATCTAATACAGGTACTAATTTATTTGTTAATGTTGTACCTGAAGTGTTATTCATGATTGACCCTAAAATTGTAATACCAAATGTTCCACCGATTTGACGGAAGAACTGACTTGATGATGTTACGACTCCAAGATCTTTTTTCGGGAAACTTTCTTGTAACGCTAATGTTAATGTCGGCATAACAAGACCCATTCCTAAACCGATAATACTCATATAGAAAGTAGCAGTAAGTTTAGTCGTGTGCATATCCATCGTTGTTAATAACCAGAAACCACCAGCCATAATAAGCATCCCTGTAATAATTTGTGGTTTCACACCAACTTTTAATACAAGTTGACCACCGATAATACTCATCACTATCATTGTAATCATCATCGGTGTCATAATTGTTCCTGATTCAGCAGCACTTACTCCTACAATTCCTTGCATGAAGAATGGTACGAACATAATCGCACCGAACATTCCGATACTCATAAAGAAACCAATCGCATTCAGTATTGTAAACGTGCGATTTTTAAAGAACTGCATCGGTAAAATCGGTTCTTCTGCTTTCGTTTCAACGATAACAAAGCTAATAATACCAATTAGAGCTAATGCAAATAAACCGATAATTTGCCAAGAATCCCATGGATAATCTTTTCCGCCAAACGTTAATGCAAGTAATAAACTTACAACACCGAGAATCATCGTAAAGATTCCAGCAATATCAATCTTGATCGGTCCTGTTTGTTTATGTGACTTTAATCCCATTGCAATAAAGATTGTTGCTAAAATACCAACTGGTAAGTTAATGTAGAATACCCATCTCCAGTTCACTGCGTCTACAATCCAACCACCCACTTGTGGTCCAATTACAGAAGCAAGACCGTATAACGCACCAAAAATACCTTGCCATTTCGCACGTTCTTTTCCCGTAAACATATCTCCGATAATAATCATAGCCATTGGCATCATAATACCGCCACCAAGACCTTGAATACCACGGAAAATAATTAATTCCGTCATACCATTTGCCATACCACATAACGCCGAACCAACCATAAAGATAACTAGTCCTGTAATATATACGTTACGACGGCCAAGTAAATCCGCTAATTTACCTGCAATTGGTACAACTGTCGTTGATGTTAACATATAAGCTGTTGTTAACCACGTCATTAAACTTAATCCGCCTAGTTCACCGACGATACGCGGCATTGCTGTACCAACAATCGTTCCATCTAATGCAGCAAATAGCATCGCGATTATTAAACCAATTAACAGCAACTTTCTATTTATGTTTTCTTGTTGCTCCATGTAATCTCCTCAATTCCTCTTAGTTATTCTCTTTTTTCTCTTGTGTCCCGCAAATAATTGTTTCTAACTTCTCAAAGAGGCGTAACAAATCTTCTCTTTCTTGTAATTCTAAATGTGAGAAATATTTTGCAATATGCTCATTACGAGCGGTCATTGCCTCTTCTACTCTAGCTTTCCCCTTTTTTGTTAACTCAATGATGACAACACGACGGTCATCTTTGTCGTGATAGCGTTCTACAAGCTCTTGGTCAATTAGGCGATCAATCATCACTGTAATTGCACTAGGCTTTACATACATCTTTTTTGCTAATTTTGTCGCTCTTGAAGCACCGTAATGATCTAAAATCTTTAAAATATAAAACTGCGGTGGTGTAAGTCCTGTTGCTTGCATTTGTTCTAATAACTCCGTCTGCATTTTCTTTCCAATTGAAAAGGCAAGAGCTTGAATTTTATCGATATGCGTCATATCATTTGGCATGTTATCCACCTCTTATTTAAGCAATAAAATATTTAACGTATTTAAATATTAATCCCACAAACAAAATCCGTCAACACTTTTTATTTATAAAAACGTTTACATTTCTGTCACAAAGTTGTATAATTTTCGACGAAGTTAATATTGACAGTCACGGAGAATCGGAGTATACGGCTATGAATCATAAAAAAGGAAACTTTTTTATATTTCATGGCCTTTTTATATTCTCTCTGACTTACAACATTTCGAATTCATTAGGGGAGGATTTTCATTTTATGTTTTTCACACAATTATTTAAGCCTGCGCCCCACGCGGAACGCTTACCAGCTGATCGCATTGATAGCGAATACCGTAAATTACGTTTACAAGTATTCTTAGGTATCTTCATCGGCTACGCAGGTTACTACTTTGTTCGAAAAAACTTTTCACTAGCGATGCCATACTTAATCGAACAAGGCTTTAGTAAAGGGGAACTTGGGGTTATCCTTTCAGCAGTATCTATCGCTTACGGATTAAGTAAATTTCTTATGGGTATCGTATCCGACCGTTGTAATCCTCGCTACTTTTTAGCAGCTGGGCTATTTTTATCAGGTATCATTAATATTATTTTCGGCTCATTTTCTTTCATTACAACGAGCATTATACTTATGTTTGTCCTTCAGTTTTTAAATGGATGGGTACAAGGTATGGGATGGCCTCCTTGTGGTCGTACGATGGTTCACTGGTTCTCTATTAGTGAACGTGGTACAAAAATGTCTATTTGGAACGTTGCTCATAATGTCGGTGGCGCGCTTATGCCTTCTCTTGTGACATTAGGCTTATACTTCTTCGCAAATGACTGGAAGAGTATTTTTTACTTCCCAGGTATTCTTTCAATTTTAGTTGGTATTTATGTATTAATTACGATGAGAGATACACCTCAATCTTGTGGATTACCTTCTATCGAAGAACATACTGGAGAATATCCATCAGATGAAAAAGTAAAAGATCGAGAACGCGAACTTTCAGTAAAAGAAATTTTATTTAAATACGTACTAAACAATAAATTTTTATGGTACATCGCTATCGCGAACGTTTTCGTTTATTTCGTACGTTACGGCGTTGTAGACTGGGCTCCTACCTATTTAGTAGAGGAAAAAAGTTTCACTCATAATAGCTCCCGTACAGCTTACGCTCTATATGAATGGGCTGGTATTCCAGGTACACTTCTTTGCGGATGGATGAGTGATAAACTATTTAAAGGGCGCCGCGCACCTGCTGGTATTTTATTTATGGTTGGTGTATTTATCGCCGTTCTTGTTTACTGGCTAAACCCTCCTGGTAATCCAATGGTTGATAGTATCGCACTTGTCGCGATTGGATTTTTAATTTACGGACCTGTTATGTTAATCGGCCTACACGCACTAGACTTAGCACCAAAAAAAGCTGCTGGAACTGCCGCTGGTTTAACTGGGTTCTTCGGTTACCTAGGTGGAGCTACTTTTGCTAGCGCAGCTATGGGCTTTATCGTCGATGCATTCGGATGGGATGGCGGATTCATCTTATTACTTGTATCTTGTGTACTTGCAATGTTCTTCCTTGCTCTTACTTTAAAGACAGGATCTGCAAAACCAAAACAAGCTTAAGTACTAATATTATTCTTATCAAAAAAAGAGAGGCTGTTCTTTCCAGAACACCTCTCTTTTTTCTACATATAAATCTTTTTTCTTACAAAAGATTTATTCTCCTCTTTTTATATGTTAGCGTTTTCAACTAACTTCAATCCCTTATATAACAGCATTCAATCTCTGTATAAAAAGATTTTTGAATATTTTCTCAACTTATGCTTGTCAAACATTGTAAATTTATATTAAAATAACAACAACATACAAAATATTTAGTCTTTTCAGAAAAGATGGAGGGATAGCCATGAAGAATCCACTTCTTCGCATTGAAAACTTACAGACTTCCTTTCGCATACAAGATCACTATCATGCCGCAGTTGATGATGTTTCGTTAACTGTCCATGAAAATGAAATTGTCGCGATAGTTGGTGAATCAGGTTGCGGAAAAAGTGCACTTGCCCTTTCTATTATGCGACTGCATAATGAAGCAAATACAAAATTACAAGGGCAGCTTAACTATAGAGATAAGGATCTACTAACTATGTCAGCCGCAGAGATGAATAAAGTACGCGGATCAAACATCGGTATGATTTTCCAAGAACCTCTTACAGCACTCGATCCTCTTATGACAGTTGGAAAACAAATCGAAGAAAACTTAGACTACCACACAAGCCTTTCAAAAGTTGAAAAAAAAGAACGCACCTTAGAACTACTTCATCAAGTTGGTATTCCAAAACCAGAACTTACATATAAACAATACCCACACGAATTATCTGGCGGAATGAGACAAAGAATTGTTATCGCAATTGCAATTGCTTGTAACCCAGCACTCATTATTGCGGATGAGCCAACAACGGCTCTTGACGTAACCATCCAAGCACAAATTTTAGACTTACTAAAATCTATTCAAGAACAAACGAAAATGGGCATCATTTTAATTACTCATGATTTAAGTGTTGTCGCAGAAACAGCAGATCGTATCGTCGTTATGTACGCTGGACAAGTTGTAGAGACAGGAAAAGTTGAAGAGATTTTTAACAACCCTCTTCACCCATATACTCGTTCTCTATTAAACTCCATTCCATCTGCGTATGGTGAAAAAGAAAAATTGCATGTAATTCAAGGGGTCGTTCCTTCGTTAGCGAAGCTTCCTCGCACAGGTTGTCGCTTCCAAGCTCGAATTCCATGGATTAGACCTGATCAACACGAGGAAAATCCAATTTTACATGAAGTAAAACCAGACCATTGGGTACGTTGTACTTGCTACAAGCATTTCAACTTCCAAGATAAGAAAGGAGATGACGTAGCTCATGGCACTGCTTAAAGTAGAAGATTTAAAAGTACATTTTCCAATTAAAGGTGGTTTCTTCGGCCGCACATTAGATTACGTGCGTGCTGTCGATGGTGTAAGTTTTGAATTACAACCGGGTGAAACATACGGGATCGTTGGTGAATCTGGAAGTGGCAAATCAACAACGGGTAAAGCAATTATGCATTTAACGAAAGCAACAGAGGGTAGCATTCATTTTAATAATAGAGATTTAACAAAATTAAGTCGCTCCGAGCTACGTGAACAACGAAAAGATATTCAAATGATTTTCCAAGATCCTTATTCATCATTAAATCCGAAGAAACGTGTTCTCGACATTATTGCTGAGCCTCTTCGAAATTTTGAGAAGCTCTCACCTGATGAAGAACGTAGAGCGGTTCAAGAATATCTTGATAAAGTTGGTCTAAATCCAGAGTCAATTTATAAATATCCACATGAATTTTCCGGCGGGCAAAGGCAGCGGATTGGTATTGCACGTGCTCTTACATTAAAACCGAAGCTTATTATTGCTGATGAGCCAGTATCTGCGCTTGACGTCTCTGTACAAGCACAAGTATTAAACTTCTTGCAAGATTTACAAGCTGAGCTCGGACTAACATACTTATTCATTAGTCATGATTTAGGTGTAATTCGTCATATGTGTGATCGTATCGGTGTTATGTATCGCGGACGCATTGTCGAAGAAGCAACTAGTGCAGAAATTTATAGTAATCCGCAACATATTTATACGAAGCGCCTAATATCAGCAATTCCTGATATTCGTCCTGAAAACAGAGAGAGACAGCGTGAGCTCCGTCAACAAGTAAGCTCTGAATACGAGAAATCATACGAAAATTATTTCAATGAAAACGGTCGTGCTTATGACTTAAAAGCAATCTCGCCAACGCACCGGGTGGCATTACCATAAGGGAGTGATAAAACATGTGGAAGTTTATATTACGGAGATTTTTAGTGATGATCCCGCAATTATTCGTGTTAAGTGTACTTGTCTTTCTATTAGCTAAGGCAATGCCAGGCGATGCCTTAACCGGCAGAGCAATGAATCCAAAAGCGGATCCAAAAGTGATTGAAGAACAACGTGAAAAGCTTGGATTAAATGACCCAGTTGCAACACAATATGTTCGCTGGATTAAAAATGCAGCCCAAGGTGACTTCGGTATTTCCTATGCACATAAAATGAAAGTAACCGATTTAATTGGAGAACGACTTGGAAATACAGTATCTTTAGCACTTGTTATTCTTATCCTTACCTATTTAATTGCCATACCACTAGGAGTTATAAGTGGGCGGTGGAATGATACATGGGCTGATCGACTCATTACCATTTACAACTATCTAGGTTTTGCTACACCACTATTTATATTTGCATTAATTATGCTCTTCCTATTCGGATTTAAGTTTGCAATATTCCCAACCGGCGGTAGCGTTGATCCTCAAGTTGCAACAGGTACATTTGCTTACTATTTAAGCAAATTGAATCACATGCTATTACCAGCTTTATCTGGTGCATTAATTGCGACAGTTGGTACGGTTCAATATTTACGAAGCGAAATTATTGATACGAAACATAAAGATTTTGTGCGTACAGTAAGAGCAAAGGGTGTTCCAGAATCAAAAATCTATTCTAGACATATTTTACGAAATTCATTCTTACCAATTGCAGCCTTCTTAGGCTATGAAATTACAGGATTAGTTGGCGGTGCCATCTTTTTAGAAAGTATTTTTAGCTATCCAGGAATTGGACAACTATTTATACAATCTATCTCTCAGCGTGATTTTAGTGTAATAACTGCACTCGTTATGTTTACTGGATTTGCAACGTTACTTGGAACTCTCCTTTCAGATATTATTCTAAGCATCGTCGATCCACGTATTCGTATTGATTAAAGAAAGGAGATGACGTTATGTTAGCAAACCCTGAAAAACAAACTGAAGTTATTCATTACGAAAAAAGCCCTTCTGGTTTCTCTATTATGTGGCGAGAACTTCGTAAAGATAAATTAGCAATGTTTTCACTTATTTTCCTAGCAATCTTATTACTAGCAGTCTACGCAACATCTTTTATTATGAAACAAGAAGATATTGTACGAGTTGATTTATTCGCTATTTATGCTCCTCCCTCTGCTGAACATTGGTTAGGAACAGATTACGGAGGACGCGACATTTTCGGCCAACTTATTATTGGTACACGTAACTCCTTTACAATTGGATTAGCAATTACTATTCTTTCTTGTGTAATTGGCCTTTCAATTGGATTAATTGCCGGTTATTTTGGAGGAGCAATTGATAATATCATTATGCGCATTATCGACTTTGTTATGGTTTTACCATTTTTAATGCTTGTAATTGTATTTATTACACTTGTTCCTACATTCAATATCTTCACTTTCATTTTAATTATGAGCGTGTTCTTATGGACAGGAAAGGCAAGATTAATTCGCTCAAAAGTATTAACTGAAAAAGAACTCGATTATGTCTCTGCATCAAAAACTTTAGGAACACCAAACTGGAAGATCATTCTTTTCCAAGTACTACCTAACTTAAGTTCCATTATCATTGTTAGCGTTACATTAAACCTTGCTGGAAACATCGGTATTGAATCTGGTCTAACCTTCTTAGGATTTGGTCTACCAGAAAGTACACCAAGCCTTGGTACACTTGTTAGTTATGCTAGAAATCCAGATGTATTACAAGAGAAATGGTGGATTTGGTTACCCGCATCAATCATGATTTTAACATTGATGCTGTGTATAAATTTTATTGGTCAAGCGCTACGCCGTTCGGCCGACGCAAGACAAAGAAAAGGATAAGGGGTGGAAGAAATGACAAATAAGCCAAAGTTTTTCAAAGTATTAAGTACACTTGCAGTTTCAACATTACTACTTTCAGCATGTGGGGGCAGTAGTGGTAGTGAAAAAACGAGCAGCACAAAAAAAGTAGATACAAATAAATTTAGTGCATCTGTTAAAAATGATAAAAAGGAAATTAAAGATGGTTCATTAACATATGGTCTTGTTTCTAACACACCATTTGAAGGACTTTTGAACTTCGCTGTATATGAAGGAGATCCTGATAACCAGGTCATTACAATTTTTGATGAATCTTTATTATCAAATGACGAAAACTGGGAATACACGAATGATGGTGCTGCTACATATGAAATTTCTAAAGATAAAAAGACAATTACACTAAAAATTAAAGATAATGTAAAATGGCATGATGGAAACCCTGTTACTGCTGAGGATTTAGAATACTCTTATCTAGTAATTGGTAGCAAACAATATGCTGGTTCTCGCTATGACACTCAAATGCAAATGATTGAAGGTATGGAAGATTACCACAATGGAAAAGCTGAAAAAATTTCAGGTATCAAGGTAACGGACCCAAAAACAATTTCGATTACGTTTAAAGAACCGAATCCTTCAGTGAAAACTGGACTTTGGGCATATCCTCTTCATAAGAAATACTTAGGAGATGTACCAATCGATAAATTAGCAGAGTCTGATAAAATCCGTAAAAACCCAATTGGTTTCGGACCTTTTAAAGTGAAGAAAATTACTCCTGGAGAATCCGTTGAATTTGAACGTTTTGATGACTATTATGGCGGAAAACCAAAGCTGAAAAGCATGGTTTTAAAAGTTGTTAACCCTTCCGTTGTTAACGCGTCCTTAAAAAATGGTGATATTGACATTGCTGAAGTAAGTGCAGATCAGTATCCAAATGTAAGTAAATTAAAAAATGCACAATTAGTCGGTAAAACCGATTTATACTATAGCTATATCGGCTTTAAGTTAGGCCATATGGATAAAGAAAAAGAAGAAGTAGTGATGGATAAGGAGAAATTTAAAGATGTTCGTGTACGTCAAGCAATGGCTTATGCTATTGATAGAAAAGAAATTGGTGAAAAATTATATCATGGCCTACGTTATCCAGCTAACTCACCAATCCCACCATCTCTACCAAAATATCATAACAATAAAGTTGGTGCCTATGATAAAGATGTAGAAAAAGCTAAAAAGTTATTAGATGAAGCTGGCTATAAAGATACGAACGGAGATGGATTCCGTGAAGATCCGAATGGTAAAGAATTTAAAGCTAATTTCTTATCAATGAGTGGTAGCGATGTAAGTGAACCACTTGCAAAATTCTTTATTCAATCTTGGAAAGACATCGGCCTAAAAGTAGAACTTCTTGATGGTCGCTTACACGAATTCAACTCCTTCTACGATATGATTAAAAAAGATGATCCAAAAGTTGATCTTTTCGCTGCCGCTTGGGGAACTGCATCTGATCCAGATCCTTCTGGTATTTGGGCTAAAGATGCAGCGTTCAATTACCCACGTTGGGCTACTGAAAAAAACACAGAATTATTAAAACAAGGTATTTCTTCAGAAGCTGCTGATGAAAAGTACCGTAAAGATGTATACGATAAATGGCAAAAATTAGTTCATGATGAAGTACCATTAATTCCACTTCATTATAAATTTGATTTAAAAGGTGTAAATAATCGCGTAAAAGATTATAAATATACACCAGAAGATCAATACAAATGGGGTAAAGTTAGCGTAACAAGCGATAAAGCAGAAACAGAGAAATAAGAAAATAGCTCCTAGCATTGAGGTACATGCTAGGAGCTATTTTTTATTTATAACCCTTCTCTCGCTATTAATAACAACCAATTCCTTTCCTACTGTAAGATTAAAAGATTTGATGAATCATCTTTATTACAACAGCTAACGTAACAGATGCAGCAAATCCTCCTAAACAAATTAAGCTTACCCCTTGACTGTATGATAAATTTTGAAATGATTTCATTGCTTCCATCCTCCCTATCTCCCCTTTGATACTCTTATTTTACCAATGGGAAAATTTTCATAACATCGATTTTACTAACAACTAACTTACAAATTTGTAAGTTAATAATTTCCCTTTAAACTTATATATCTAGTATGTCCAAGCTCTCTCCCTTTATACGTCAAAAAAGACCTCGAATTATATCAAGGTCTTGCTTACACTACAAAATATCTCATTCAATTTACTTTATAATCATCACCGGGCATTTTACACGCTTTGCTATTTTATGACTGACACTACCAAGTACCATCTCTTGCAATGTATTTAACCCTCTACTGCCAGCGATAACGAGATCTATATCCCCTGTATTTACATATTGAACAATCGTATCTCCTGGATCGCCATGTAATATCGTAATTTTATAAGAAATGTTCTCTTTCTTTAATAAACCTTCAATCTCTTTTAATTTATCTTTTCGACTAGCCGATATTGTTTCTAAATCTGTTTGACCTTGTATAATATCTGATTTTGCCGTTCTATTATCTACTACGTACACAACTTCAACATTTGTTTCTTCGCTACATTTCGCAATATATGTTGCATGTTCCGCTGCTCGAAGTGCATGTTCAGAACCGTCACATGCTAATATAATTTGTTTGTACATATGCTGAATCCCCTTTTCGTTATCCTACCCGTATTATATAATAAAGCCCCCTAAAAAGGAGGCTTCTAACTTGCGATTCTTTTATTATAAGTAGCTAAATTTGAAATAATTTTCGAGCTTCGTTCATTTAATCCCGTTATACTTACTGTCACGTCACTTTGTTCATACTTCATGATAACTTTATCAATTGCGGCTACTGCTGAATCATCCCATACGTGTGCGTGAGTAAAATTCAACTCAATTTCTTTTACATCTTCCTCAAATGTAAAATTATTTATAAAGTCTGCTGTAGATGCAAAGAAAAGTTGACCATGAATTTCGTATATTTTCTTATTTTCAATATATAAATGTTTCACGTGAATCTTTGCCATATTGAATGCAAATAAAACCGCACTAATTACTGTTCCGATAATTACACCTAATGCTAAATTATGTGTAATTAAGACAATCACAACTGTTACGATCATAACAAATGCGTTTCCTTTTGGTACTTTATGAATCGTTGTTACAGAGT
This sequence comes from Bacillus sp. AR2-1, assembly GCF_008368755.1. Classification (NCBI taxonomy): domain Bacteria; kingdom Bacillati; phylum Bacillota; class Bacilli; order Caryophanales; family Bacillaceae; genus Bacillus; species Bacillus sp. AR2-1. Next base: position 8,351 of record NZ_QORY01000036.1, on the reverse strand, counting down.
TCCAATCAAATGTTCCAATTGAAACCATAATCATAACTGCAACTAAAGCTGCCATCGGAATATGAACGACATAATCACCTAAAACGAACAGTAATACGATTAGAAATCCACCCGCTACAAATGTTGATAAACGACCTCGTCCACCTGATTTAATATTAATAACAGATTGTCCAATCATTGCACATCCTGCCATTCCTCCGAAGAAACCAGCGACAATGTTTGCGATACCTTGACCACGTGCCTCTTTATGTTTATTACTTTCCGTATGCGTCATATCATCTAAAACTGAAGCTGTTAATAAAGACTCTAGTAAACCGATAATTGCAAGCATAACTGCGTACGGTAAAATAATCCCTAATGTCTCAAGTGTAAAAGGCACGTCAGGCATGCTAAAGAACGGTAATTCTTTCGGCAAGCTTCCCATATCCCCTACTGTTTTTAACTGTAATCCGCTCATAAGTGCAATACTTGTCACAATAATAATGGAAATAAGTGTAGACGGTACAGCTGTCGTAATACGTGGAAATACATATATAATTACAAGTCCTAATGCGACAAGTGCATACATTTGCCAAGTTGCATTTTTAAAATGTGGCAATTGCGCTGTAAAAACTAAAATTCCAAGTGAATTTAAAAAACCACTCATAACAGATTTAGGAACAAACTTCATAAATGAGCTCAGTTTGAACACGCCAAAAATAATTTGGACAATACCGGTTAATATTGTTGTAGCAAATAAGTATTGCAAACCATGATCCTTAACGAGCGTGACCATTAATAATGCCATTGCACCTGTTGCAGCTGAAATCATCCCAGTTCGTCCGCCAACAAATGAAATGGTAACTGCAATACAAAAGGCTGCGTATAACCCAACGGTCGGGTCCACGCCTGCAATAACTGAGAAAGCAATCGCTTCAGGAATTAACGCTAAAGCAACGACAATTCCCGATAGCACGTCTCCTCTCACATTGGAGAACCAGTCATTTTTTATCGTTTGAAACAAAATACCACTCCTCTACTCTTTTATCATTTGATTTTCTCCATAAGAAAATCTCGGCCGACTGCACGAAGGATATTATATAACGAGTAGAGAGATTTTTGCTATGTAAAAGTTTCCTAAAGAAAAAGACGCTACCTTAGCAGCGCCTTTACTCACTTTATTAATGTCCACCGTGCCCTTGACCACTTTCTTGAACAATCTCTAGCCTCTCATCCAATATACCTTGTGTTTCAAATGAAATATCACTCGTACTTCCTAATAAGAAGCCGTGGTTATATGGTCCAAGCGTTGGGTCATCTTTAAACTTCGGCTGAATACTAGCAAGGAAGTCATACACTGGTTGTGAAGCTTTCCCTTCTTCTAACAATACAATAGGTGCGTGTTTACCCATATGTGAAAATGGTGCTCCTGCAACTGCTAAATCTGGTGTTTTGCTTGAAACAAATGATAAACCGTGACCTGTTTTTGTGAACCCCCAGCCAAATTTCGTTTTTTCATCTTTAAACTTCGCAAATGCAACCGAATTTTCTGTTGGAGTCTCCCCACTAATACGCGTTACTTTCCCGTATTTACTTAACTCTTTTTCTACTGCTTTTGAAATAATTTTTTCTGGTCCTAATACATATATATTCGCTTTATCTTTTCTCATTTTTAATGCCTCTATCGTCGCTTCTGGCACCTTATCTTTTTCTGTATATAAAAGCGGTTCTGGCATATGAGAAATCCAGTTTACAGCTGGTGTTGTGTATAAACGCCCTTCTTCTTCAGACGAACCGATAATAACACTATTTGGATAACTTCCTGTTATATCAGCATATTCTTTATCCACATCTTTAGTAAATATAGCTGGATCCGTTTCTTTTATTTGCTTTACTTTATATGCTTTTAATTGCTCAAGGATAGATGGACCTACATCCCCCATCACCATAATTTGTGTTCCATCTTTCGTTCCGAGCGGATTTAATCGTTTTATTTCTTTTAACGTCATTTCGGGTACCTTTTCTTTTTCTATAAATAAAATTGGACCGTTATTCGGATGGTGAATAAGATCCGCACTCGCAATACCTAATTGCCACTCGTTTACTGGCACTAAAATAACAGCGCCTGGCTGATTCTCTTTATGCGTTGCTGGCCATATCGTTTGCGAAGTTACTACTGCCATTTGCAAAGGATCGTTTGTGTTTAATCTCGTTACATTTTTTAAACTTGTCGTTAATAAATCATTCGATGCACCTTCGTTCATTTCTTTCGGCGCAGTTACCTCCTGATTCATTTTCATTTCCGTTTGCTCTGTTTTTTTCTCTTCTTTAGATTCATGGTTTTTATGATCCGTGTTCGTTTGTCCACATGCAGCAAGACCAACTGCTGTAATTATTGTTATCCCAAAGATTCGGGTCATCTTTTTCACTATACCGCCTCCATATGAATCGTTTTCGAGCCAATATGATTACCTAAAATGGAATTTCAACTTTACAATAACAAGCAATTCTGAAGAAATTATGCAGATGCATGATAATCTGCACCATTTCTTCATGATTTTGACTTACAATTTAAGTAATAACTACAAATGCGGAGGTACTCTATGGTCGATATACTACTCGTAGATGATGAGCCGAGAATGCTTGAATTATTAACGCTTTATCTTACTCCAATCGGATATAACTGCGTATGTGCAGTGTCCGGGGAAGAAGCTATTTCACATATAGAAAATCGAAATTTCAAATTTGTTTTACTCGATATTATGATGCCAAAGATGGATGGATGGGAAACGTGCAAAAGAATTCGATCCTTTAGTAACGTTCCTATCATTATGGTAACGGCTCGTGATCAAACGGTAGATGTCATCCAAGGGTTAAAACTTGGAGCGGATGATTACGTAACGAAACCTTTCCATGAAGAAGAGCTTTTCGCAAGAATTGAAGCTGTTTTAAGGCGAACGAATCAACACGCGCAAATCCAATATCACGGTATTTTATGGGATGAGGCAAAGCATTTCGTTTCTGTCTATAATGAAGAACTTCTTCTCACTCCAATCGAATTCTCTTTACTCGGGTTATTTTTACGTCATGTGAACTACGTATTAAGCCGCGATCAGCTCATTGAACGAATTTGGGGACTAAATACAAATACAGAAGATAGAACAGTCGATTCACATATTCGTAATTTGCGTGATAAATTACGAAAAGTAAATTTCCCTATTGATCATCATTTAAAAACTGTTTACGGAGTCGGGTATCGATGGGTTGATACTCTAGATTAAGGAGCAAAACGATGAAGCGAATATCTATTCAACTCGGATTTTATTTTTTAATTGTTACACTTTTAATTGAAAGTGTTCTATTTGTCTTGCTTTATTATAGCCTTGTCAACAATAGAGTAAATGAAGAAATGACAGCTTTATTAAAGCGTGGAAATAGTCACCGAGATGTCCTTGAAAAGTATTTTGATAAGCAAACAATCTCCCATGTTGCCCTAATGGAATCTGAAGCCGAAACCACTGTCGTTATTACAAATGCCAATAAGGATGTGCTAGCTAAATCCAACGAAATAACTACTACTATAAAAAAGCACATTGAAAAGATGCAAACACGGACAGATCATGACGGAGCAATTATAGAGAATCATTGGAAAACATCTAATTATATATGTACAGTTAGCCCCATTATAGTGGCAGGAAAAACGGAAGGCTACGTATATATGTTTCTCGGAACGGAATCAATCGAGGAAATGGTTAACGGACTAACAAGACAATTCATTATTGCCGGAGTCATTACGTTTCTATTAACAGCCATCACCATCTTTCTCTTATCACGGTTGTTAACAAAACCATTGTTACACATGAAACATGCCACTGAAAAAATGAGTAAAGGCGATTTATCTGTTTCATTAACGACTACTCGAAATGATGAAATTGGTGAACTAACCTCATCTATTCAAACGCTTGCTAATGATTTACATTATATGAAAACAGAGCGAAGTGAATTTCTAGCAAGTGTTGCTCATGAATTACGAACACCGCTAACATACGTAAGAGGTTATGCTGACATTGCTTTAAAGGAAAACACATCTTCTGAGCAACGTTTGCGATATTTATCTATTATAAAAGATGAGTCTGATTATATTACGAACTTAGTTCAAGATTTATTTTCACTTGCACAAATGGAACAACATAACTTTTCTATTCAAGTAAAGGAAGTATATTTACACACCTTCCTTACTCGCATAGCCGAAAAAGTAAATGCCATGTATAAAGAAAGATACATTAAAGTTTCTTTCTCTTGTCCTCCTACCCTGCTAATAAACTTAGATGAACAGCGATTTGAACAAGTTGTGGTAAACATTTTAAATAACGCTTATAGACATTCACAAGAGCATTCTCATATAAATATTTCTGTTACAGAAGAACATAAACGTATTTCCATTACAATTGAAGATGAAGGCGAAGGTATTCCGCCTGAAGACCTCCCTCACATTTTCGACCGTTTTTATCGAGTTGATAAAGCAAGATCACGAGCTACAGGCGGAACTGGTTTAGGACTATCTATCGTGAAAGAAATTGTAGAACTACACGGCGGGAATATTACTGTAACGAGCGAAGTCGATCATGGGTCTTGCTTTATCATTTCATTGCCATCTATACAAAAACACGACTACTGATAGTAGTCGTGTTTCTTTATCATTTTACTTTATAATATAAATTTACAAATTGCCCAAAACGTTTCGTATCCGTTAAAGTTAAATTAATTTCTGGATTCTTTTCTTGAAATAACGGAACTCCAGAACCTAATATATGCGGTGTAATTGTAACGATATATTCATCAATTAGATTATTCTTAAAGAACTCTTTCAGTAAATTCCCTCCACCGACCATCCATATTTTAGATCCTTCCTGTGCTTTTAACCTTTTTGTAAACTCCACTACATCTTCATTTACAAACTCTACATGTCCGTTCGTACCTTTTTCTGAGTTAGAAAAAACATAACATGCTTTATCTAAGTATGGGAATGTTTCCGTATGCTCTACTACATAATCGTACGTTCTTTTTCCCATAATTATTGTATCAATCGTTTCATACATTTCCGTATAACCGTTATCTCCCTCTCCTTCCGTTTCCATTAACCACTCTAAATCATCATTTTCTTTCGCAATATATCCATCCAAACTAGCAGCTATAAATAAAACAACTTCACGTGACATCTCTTTTCCTCCTTGCAACGTATATTGATAAAATGACCTTATACACACTATACTAACCTTAAAACATGACAATTCATGTCATGTTAAAAAAAGAAACGAGTGAGATAGTTGTCAAAAGCAAAACGTTTACTAGACATTCTTATATTCGCTTCTGCGAAAAGAACATTTACAGCTCAGGAAATAGCTGATGAATTTAACATTTCTGTTCGTACTGTCCATAGATATATTTTAGATTTAAGTGATATGGGATTACCCCTTTACGCAGAACAAGGTCGTAACGGAGGATATAAAGTATTAACGAATAGGGTCATTCCGCCTATTTTATTTACCGAAGAAGAAGCAGTATCCATCTTTTTTGCTTTTCAGTCCTTAAGTTACTATCGAGACTTACCTTTTAACACAGAAATCAATTCTGTTACACATAAACTGTATAGCTCTCTACAGCATGATGCGAAAGCGAAAGTTGATAAAATACGTTCTTATATCGCGTTTTGGAATCCGAAGAGAACAATTAATACACCTCTTTTAAACGAAGTACTAACTGCGGCTATTGAAAATAAAAATTTACACTTTCAATACGAATCTAAATCGGGGATAAAAATAAAACATGTTCATCCTATCGGTGTATACGCTCATGATGGGCTATGGTACTTACCATCCTATGACTTCAGTAGAAAAAAAGTTTTACTGTATCGCGTTGATCGTATTCTTTCTATATTATCAACAGAAGAAAATAAAGATACATTCATGAATTTAGAAGAATGGTTTGCCTCTAGCTCTAACGTAGTGCATATTCCTACCCAGTTACATGTCTCATTAACAGCAGAAGGCGTGCGCCAATGTAAAAGCGTTCCTTACCTTGAAGAATTCGTGGTAGTAAACGAAGACGGGACAGGATATATACATTCAACAATTGATAAAGGTGAAATTAACTTTATTACTCCTTTATTTTATAGAATTGGAAAAGATGCAAGAGTTTTAGAACCGAAAGAATTGATAGATGGTTTACGTATACGTGCGAAAGAAATTTTACATATGTATGGAGACTGAAAAAGCTGCTATATATAAGCAGCTTTTTAGTCTAATTATTCCTATTATGTTTACGATTGACGAATGTCAAACCACCAACGATTTTTCGAATTCATATTCTCAGTTCCACTAAAACCACTGTAATGGAAAGCATCCAGGAAGATTGAATCTAGTTTATCCTCATCTACAAAATAACCTAAATTAACTTTTACCGTTTCTCCTGGTTGGATACTGCCAATATTGTAGAAGCTTTTTCCATCTCCATGAGGCTCTAAATAATCAACTTCGCCTGTCATAATATTTTTTTCTGCGATTCCATCTTCTTTAGCGTAGTTCCATGCATGACCTTCAGATTTAAGCAGTTTTATAGATGGCGTCATATAGATTTCTTCTGTCGACTTTTTACCAATATTTTTTACTGTTGTTGTCAGATAGACAAATTTAGGATGAACTAATTTTGACTCTACTAATTGATCAATTGAATCTTTACCATTTCCAATTTTATATTTATCCCTTCTATATGGTATCAATTGTCCAGCTTGATCCAAAGCCTGATTCCTGCTTAGTATTCCTAAGCCCATTTCATTAAAGTTTTCTTGCTTAAAATCTTTAATTGAATCAAAAACTTCAACTTTTTCTATCACATATTCAATTTGGCTGTTATCCATAGATATCGTTACTGGAACTTTTTGCCCTATATGAAATAGTCGTTTGCTGTCTTTTTTCAAAGGAATCACCTTAGTTGTTTTACCTTCTTGGCTAAAATACTTTTTATCATAATCGCTTATATGTGATGACTTTTCTTTTGACGTGGGCTCAAGTGAAATACTCCCTAGCACATCTATCATTTGTTCTTCTTTTATATCGTTTCCAATATAACTTTGTAACATAATTCCCTCTTCCTCAAAATAGAGAAAAACCACTCTATTAAACATTAAATCTTTATTACCAGTTTCTCTATGGACAATTACTGCCTTCTTACCATTTATCTCTTTTTCTTCATAACTTTTCGAGTACAAAGTTGGAAAATCTGAATTCCCCCCTACTCTCCAAAGAGCGAATGAAAATCCCCCCATTGCATAGTTATCTTTAAAGGAATATTTCATTGCAGAGTCATCAATTGCTTCCATATTTTCTGGTAATTTATCGATTTTCAGCTTATACCACTTATCATCCTTTTTCGAGTCCTTATTTGTTACCGACACATTTACCTCATAATTTTGTTTTTGAACAATCATATTATAGACTTTTACTGCTCCAAAAACGGTTGTCGGCATGCCAATCAATAAGCAAGCAGCAGCGATTAACATACGATGTTTTTTACGCTTTTTCTGCGGTTGTCCATCTTTCAATTTCATTTCCTCCATAAACAATTTCTTTTTGCGCGTATATGTATGTGAAAATTCATGTTGTTCTTCGAGTTTATCAAAATCATCTAAAGCAATTTTTTCAGCAAGTTCATATATTTCTTTGGAGTTCTTTGAATTCGTCATGTTGTATACCTCCTATCATATTTTGGACTCGTTTTCGAGCGCGTTCAAACTGCTTGCGGGCATTACCCTCGGTTATTCCCATAACACTTGAAATCTCTTGATACGTTAAGTTATAGAAGACTTTATACTTAAACACCTGTCTGTTAGATTCACTTAATTCTGTTAGCAATGTATCAATTTGAACCTCAGACATTTTACGTTTTTCCCACTCTTCAATATTTTCGTCTACTGCTTCGATTGATTCTCTTTCATATTCTTCTAAAAATGTTTCATGTCGTTTATTTTTCCGGTAACTATCGATCGCCTTGTTTTTCGCGATCCTCAAAATGTAGCGTTTAAGCTCTTCAGTGCTCAAGCTATGGAGCTTTTCCAAGTTTTTATAAAGAGTAATAAACGTCTCTTGAACCGCATCTTCAGCCTGCTGAATATTATTTAAAATAGAATACGCTACATAATAAATTTTTTGTTCGTACAACTCGTATAGCTCTTCCATCTTTTCATAATCGTTGTTTGTGACTTTCATATAATTCCTCCTCTCACTCTATATAACGAATGGGCGATATACTTTGTGACACTACAAAATTCCTTTATAGATAAAATTTAATAATAGAATAAACAAAAGCCCAATTTC
>NZ_QORY01000035.1:44375-119029 GCF_008368755.1 Bacillus sp. AR2-1 | reverse complement strand
AGGGGATCTTCTTACTCCTATATATATTCCAATAATTGCTTCTATTTATTGTTATAAATATTATCCTGCCTAGATTAATAAGAAGAGATGAAAAAACACGCTAAGCAAAAAATAAAATAAGCTACCCAATATGGAAAGCTCATTTACATAATTCTCTTTATTAGCAGTAGGGCATTAATTCATTTGATGGTTTTAAAAACAAAACTCATTTCGTATATTCAGAATATAATGGAATTTTGTTATAATGTATTAGAGGTCTACATTGTGTGTAGTTATTGTTAAGCATTCAAATAGTATTTTTTACAGTAAATCCAAGCTAAAAAAAGGGACTTAATATGTTAAATGGTTTTGGAATTCTAGGAACTATTATTAATGTGTTAACTTTAATTGGATTAGTATTTTTATTTAGAAAATTGTTTAGAAAAAATCAATAAAATAACATTTGATTTAAATAAGAAAGGAGGGGGAGTTATGTTGAAACAAGGATGGAGTAAGTGTAAATCCCCTAAAGACTGTTTACGAAAAGCTTTAGACTTTATTTTTAGCGAAATCATATGGGATTCTATTTTCAAAGTTTTCCTTAAACTGTTATGGGCATTTAAAGGTATAGCAAAAGGTTTGAAACGCCTAATAGATAGCATATTTACATAATTTTCGTTATTGGTAGTTAATACATCTAGAAGTCTACAAAAATATCCTCCAGTTAAGTACTCTGGAGGATATTCATATTTACATAATCATTCTTAAAAGAAGCCACACAAAATGAAACCTCTTTAGCTCCCAAAAGGCTTACTCTTATCTATTAATAACTGTACATCGTCTTGCTCCTCTACAGATTAAACGCTCGGCTTCTCTTAATGAAATTGGAACAAGTACAGCTTCATCAACATCGTCTTCTACATCAAAAACCGCAAATGCTTCCCCACCCACGATTAAAACACAAATGAATTCTACCTCTAAATCATCATGAGACCTAGGAATACAATTAGAAATAGTACAACGTTGAATACCCCCTGCTAACAATGTTCTAGCTTCTTGCTCAGATATTCGAATAAAAACAAATTCCTCTATGGCTACATTTCCAACTTCCACTTCAATTTCTACTAGAAGAAAGAATCTGTTTCTAATTCTCACTATACAATTTGCCCCAATTGAAATAATATCTTCATTCATTCTTTTCACCTCCTTTAAAACTATATAATTCATAAAGAGGTGAAATGGTGTGGACAAGCAAACAAAAAAGTTATTTTTTTGAAATGTGAGACATCAGTTAACAACTATCATCAAAAAACAGAAAAAACAACCTACACTACAGGAAGTTTTTTCTGTTTTTAGTCTGCATACGATATTCAAAATTAGTAAACATAACGTCTCATTATCGGTAGAGAGGGAAAAGAAGAAACCTACTTTCACAAGGGAATCTTCTTTTTCTGTTCTATGGAACTATGCTTTTTTATACATTCCTATTATGGCGAGCTTTTAGGTTTCTCGTTTATTATTGAAATGCTAGAAAAATTGTATAAAATTTTGCATACTCTTAGCGTGGTTTTCTTCTGAAATGCTGGTAGTACTCCATTTATAGGTTATGAGGAATGGTGTTTTTTATACTATTATCTATTCTTGGATTTTATAAATAGCATCTATATGAACTTATTTTTTATTAAAAATAATAGAGTTTTTCAAAAAAGATATTTCCTTTGTGGGAAAAAGTGGTCCCAAATTCTTTTAGTTAAAAGCTCATGTCTTAAATCGATTCATATTTGAGGTATGACGAATGCGAAAAATGAAAAAAACAAATCCAATCGTGATAAAAGTTTGGAACCAGATAATGAATAAGGCACATAAAGAAAAGGTACCTATATATAGTATAGGTACCTTTTCTAATAGTTTTTTAGCAGAAACAACTGCATCCGATAATGATTAATAGAATAAATAATACAACTAATAAAGCAAATCCTCCAGCGAAACCGCAGCCTTCGCCGCAACTACCACCATATCCCATAACAATAGTGCCTCCTTTAGATAAGAGGGTAAAACTAGGGTTCATTCCATGGATTTTAATGGGTTCACTTTACTTTATGTTTTAAAGAATGAATGGAGCAGGTCCTTTTGAAAATAAAGAAAAGACGCCATTAGGCGCCTTTCTGTTAGGTAGATAAGACTTTAGTTTTCCAATCTAAAGAAATTTTGTATCAGTTCTTTGTGAGTATATCATAATATCTGATTGATTTATTATGCATTGTTACATAATTTTCTAACTCCTCTATTTTTCATTTGATAAAATAAAATCCTAATATTACCAAAAATTAAATAAATATTTCTACATATTCAAGATATTTACATAAATTACAAAAGTGATACATTTAAATTGTAAGCTATAAAAACTATTAAAGGGGGATTTATTATGTTCAAGAAATTAGTAGTAGGAGCATTAGCGACTGGTATTGCATTAACAGGAGGAATTGGGGCAGCTTCAGCTGATACGCAAAAAGCTGTGAGCTCTCCGAAGCAAGCAACATGCTCAATTCCTTATGAGTATTCTAATGGTAAATTCAAAAGAACTCTTTATTACTCAAATGGAGTATATGCTAATAGTTTTAATGAAAATGTTTGTGGTGGGACGATTACGTGGTATTTAAAACATGTTCAAAATGGAGTTGCTTTTTACGAAGGTAATTTAAAATAGTAGATTTTTTGAACCTCATTTATTGAGGTTCTTTTAGTTTTTAAACTGATTCTCCACAAAAAAAACACCCAAAGGTGCCTTCCTGCGACTTGAACCACTTTAATTTTAAAAATACAGGGATTTTTCCTGTGGTTTTTGTAAGTAGCTTTTACGAAATTATGAGTGTTTTTTATTTTGTATTTCAATAAGTTCATCTGGTAGCATTTTTGTATAATATTCTTTTTCTGTTAGTTCAAATATAAATAATGCTTTTTTCCAGTTATAAACAACATCTTCTACATTATGTTGTTTAATCTTTAATAAATACTGACCTTTTAAATAGAATAGTTCACCTAATAGGTATAAAGTATTTAGATTAATTGCTAATTTTATACCCTTATCAAGGTATTTTATTGCCTCTTCATGTTGATATGTGGAGTCTAAACATTTTGCTAAATTTAAAATGATTTTTAATTTAATTTCTTTATCTCTAGGAAAATCTAACTTATTAAAATTAGTTAAACATCTTCTTAATATATTAATACCTTTTTCATAATTTTTATTTTCCGCATAAAATATAGCCATTGTTTGCATAATATCTATTTCTCTTTCTGATAAAAAATCAGAATTAGTTAAAGTCAGTTTTAATGCATTATTTAAAAGATCTAAAGCAGTTTTTATTGATCTATCCACCATAAATATAGCAATTGATTCGTGCCATATTAGAAACTGTTTCTCTTCTTTTGTTTGAAAATTATTTAAGTTTTTCTCTTTTTTTACTATTTCATAAAGTTCTTTATATTGTTTTTGCTTTAAGCAGTCTTTTATTACATATTTTACATTTTTTACATATTTTAATCTTTTGTTTTGAGTTAGTGCAAATATATTATTTGGATCAATACCAAGTCTTTCTGATAACTGATATAACAATATACTAGATGGATAAATCATACCTTTTTCGATCTTGCTAATTTGACTTTGTGAACATATTCCATGACATAATTCGGATTGTGATATATTTTTTTTCATTCTAAGTTCTTTAATGATAATACCCAAATCGTTAAATTCCATTTTTCCACCTACTATCTAGCACTTTATTAGTAAAAGAATATTCCCTAACCTTAATGTAATGTAAAAATAATGTAGTTGCAATTATTGTTTGTTGTAAAGGGCTTACCGTTTTCATAAGGTGGTGAGGATTTTAATATGTACAAAAAAGACACCCAAAGGTGCCTTCCTGCGACTTGAACCATCTTAATTTTAATAATATGTATTGGACTCCCATCCAACTATTATTTTATCATGTTAAATACATAAATTCATTGAGAAAAAGATATCGCTCATTATTCATTCTGTCAAAAGGATTTATCCCACGTAACGTATGAATGTTCCATAAATGTATCAAAAAAATGAACAAATCGTGATTGGAATAAAAAAGTCGTATGTGCCTCAATATTAGAATTACATAAAAACGCTATTTTAATAAAAGCGACATTGAAAGTTAGCAAGCAATACTTAAAAGAGTAAAAGCGGCAAATGCGTAAACTAATAAGCTACTAGTAGCAAGGAATTTTATAGTTTCATTTGTAGAAATAATAGTTAAACATAATGCTATAGATGCACCTATAAAGAATTGGTACTTTGTATGTATATTTGTAAGATTAATTATTACGAGTACAGTTAAGAAAAGTGAAATGAAGTTAAAATATCTTTTCATTGTCATATTTCCTTTCAATGTTTGATCTGTATTTATTATACTAGATTGTACCAGTAATAACATACTTTGTAATGAATCTTAATAGAAATCTCATTTTGCCATAAATAAAAAGTCGGTTGTTTCCGCAACCACCTTTCAGTGAAACAAAGCAATTTTTTAGAAATAAAATATGGATGATTCCTGAAAATGGTATAGGATATAATTCAATTTTTATAATTCAAGTGACGGGTTTAATTTATCCCGCTATTTGCGGGCAGTAAGACCTCCACCTTAACATTCAACGGAAGCAAAGAAGTTAGGTAGGGGGCGGGCTGCCCGTAAAAGCCCTATTGGTGAGGGCTGATAATCATTGGGGGATGAACAAAACCCTCAATGATTAAAGTTTCACTTTATAAGAAAGGAATGACTACATTATATGAAAACTTGTCTAATAAGGTTACATATAAAAGAGCAGCTAGCAATGGCTAACTGCTCAATACAAGGAGATACAGAGAAAACTAAATGAATGTTGGCATACAGCCTATCAACATTATGGACATAATATTGAGTTTTATTCGAAGGAATTCATGTTTTATAAATTAGATTATGATAGTCGGTATTCTTTTATTAAGTAGCCAACAGCACTGATTACTATAAGAATGAAAAGAATAAGTTCTAGTGTAACTGGCAGTTGATCTACCCTAAATGCATCAATTTGTTACATTATGATTATAAGATGTTTTTTTATAGTTAGTGGTGAAAAATTTAATAAAACTACCTCTATATGAAAAAAGGTTCTGTTGTCTCCAACAGAACCTCTTCTAAAATGGAAAAGAGTAACTCTTACCTTACTCTTTGTTAATAATATTACAGGAGTGTTAATGGAAATCCAAGACTCCTTATATTGAGAAATAAAGAAGAATTATTTTAAAGAATTTCAATATAAAATTAGAGATTACCATGAGGGGAGTTATAACGAGTTACTACCTATACATATTCATAAATAAAACAACATAATATTAACACGGAAAAATATATTAATATGAATTTTTGCATATTTTAAAAATCAATATATCCCTTAAAACCTTTTAATTGTATAATATATTTTGTCATATTTTTAGATTTTTCGACAAAATATAAAATAGAGAACGTATTGGGAGAAGGAATTATGTACACAAAACTATTAAAATCAATTACATCATTATCACTTATTGGTGGTGCTTTATTGTATACAAATGGCAGTGATGTGAGAGCTGCTGAGGCAGGTATTTTTTCTGATGTGCCTACATCACATTGGTCGTATCCGGCGATTAAAGATTTAGCGGGTAAAAATATTATTTCCGGTTATGGAAATGGAGTATTTGGTTTTGGAGATGTTGCGACGAGGGAGCAAGTTGCAGCTTTAGTGTATCGAGTTATGCTACCGAATAAACAAGGCGGAACGTTTAGTAGCAATAATGCTCTTTATGTATTAAAGGACGGATCGAAGTTTAATAATCCTTATGGTGATATTAATCAAAACTCTACGATGTTTCCTGAGGAAATTTTAATGTTAACGAATGCAGGGGTATTTACAGGGGATGAGAAAGGGAATTTTAGACCGAAAGCTCCTGTGAGTCGTGCGGAAATGGCGCAAATTTTAACAAACGCTTTCCATCTTTCTGCGAAACAAAAGCATACGTTTAATGATATTCCAAGCGGTTTTTGGGGTGAAAATGCCATTAGTGCGGTGCAATCAAACGGGATTGCTTCTGGTACAGGCGAAGGGAAATTTGAGCCATCTAAAACGGTAACACGTGAACAGTATGCACAGTTTTTATATAATACTTTGAAATATAAAAAGCCTGAAGTTGCGGTGCAAGATACAGGGGATGCGGCATTATTAGCAGCATTTAAAGATGAAGTACAAAAGCGTATTAATGCGTACGAAACGAATATTACACTTCCATATAAAACGAAAAATGGTAATCAGGAAGAAGTAATGAAGACACTTTTCAACGCCTATAAAGAAGTCGCAAGTAAAAATGAGTATACAAATTATAATAGATCGAATGTTTCATATGGAATTTCTGGATCACCTGGAAATTATACGTTTACGTTAAAGATTACATATCGTGAAACGAAAGAACAAACGGAATATGTAATGAAGCAAGCAAAGGCAATTGTTTCTTCTATTACTCAAGTTGGAATGGATGATCACGAAAAAGTGAAGGCGATTCATGATTATGTCGTAAAGCATATTTCTTACGATACGTCTTATAAAGCTTACACAGCATATGAAGCACTCGTAAATCGTTCTGCAGTTTGCCAAGGTTATGCACTATTAACCTATCAATTATTAAAAGAAGCTGGAATTGAGAATCATTTTGTAGTAGGAACTGGGGACGGTCAGCCTCATGCTTGGAATTTAGTGAAAATCGAAAACAAATGGTATCACCTTGATACAACATTCGATGATCCAGTGCCAGATGAACAAGGCCGCGTTACGTATTCCTATTTCAACTTATCAGATGAGCAAATCGCAAGAAATCATGAGTGGAACAGAAGTGACTATCCGCAAGCTACAACAAATTATTATAGTACATTAACAAATAAAATTGCGGCAGGTAGTACGAAAAACCCTGCATATCAGCAAATATTAAAAGATACAAAGTTAAATTATTTAGGAAATGAATACATTGCAAATAACTATAATGAATTCAAAAATAAAATGCAGAAACGTTATAACGAAAAGTCACCAAAGATTGAAATCCTTTATAAACAATCAATGGATGGCGCATTGCAAGACGTGAAAAAAGTAATTGGAGAAATCGGTTATCCGCAAGGGGCGAACCGTGTTTCTTATAAAGCTGAGCCGTATAATGCGAAAGAAGGATATTCTTTAGTGACGATTACGTTTATGTAAAAAAGCAACCTAGATTCCATGTTGGATCTAGGTTGCTTTTTTTTAAACTTAATTTGACATATACAGTTCAACTGTATAAAATTAAACTATACAGTTGAACTATATAGTTTAGCTATATATTTATCGTTACATTGGAGGTCTTTATGAATAGAGATAAAAATTTACCATTAACGGAAACAACATATTACGTTCTTTTAGCTTTATTAGAGCCAGCTCATGGATATTTAATTATGCAAAAGGTGGAGGAACTGAGTAATCATCAAGTAAAAATCGCAGCGGGTACATTGTATGGTGCGGTTGAAAATTTATTAAAACAAGGGTTAATAGAATCGGTGAAAAGTGAAGATAAACGAAGAAAAGTGTATGTCATTACGGAACGTGGGAAAGAAGTATTGCACTTAGACTTTATGAGAATGCAACACATTATTGAGGTTACAAAGAGTTTATTACACGTATAGTTAGGGTGAAACAATGATGTGGAGATTGAAATTCTTTTTAGACTTTGAGAAAGAGGAAAAATGGTTAGAAGAGATGGCTTGGAAAGGCTATCAACTAGAAAGCAATACATTTGGTTATACATTTAGATATACAGAGCCGGAAGATGCGACAATTAAAATAGACCATAGAGTATTTAGTAGAAAAAGTGAATTTATTAATTACTGCACATTATTTGAAGATAGTGGCTGGGAGCATATAGCCGGTAATCGGTGGTCAGGTACGTACTATTTTAAAAAGATAAATGAAGAAAGTGAAGATGACATTTTTTCAGATCAAATGTCACGAGCAGGGAAATATAAACGTCTATCTAAAACATTTTTAGAATTAGCTATATGCTCTATTCCGATATTAATTCTATTTATGTTTAATGACACGATTCATTTAGGAGCACTTGCAAATCCAAAAGAACTATATTTTACGCCAGGACTATGGGATAAGCAAGGTATATCATTTCTATGGTCATTCTTATTTGAAACACCACTTGCACTGATGAGAGGCTTTGCATGTTTGTTTATCCCTGCTGCAATTGTTATGTATTTAGTTTGCTCGTATAAAGCAAATCGGTTGTATGAAGAGAGAAGATGATAGAAAGTATCCCCTTAAAGCTGGCGTTTTGAGGGGATTTTTGAGTTTATAAATGGTATCTTTTTTAAAAGGGGTAAAGGAAAAGGATGCGTATGGATTTTAATTTTGTAAACAGTATCCAATGGAATAATATTCTTAAAATACCCAATATTAACCTATTTATATGTTAATATTGGAAAAGATGTGTGCAATATATTTTAAGGATAAGGGGATTCAATTATGAATTTTAAACAATTAATTTTGGCAGGGACAGTTATTGCATCAACAACACTAACTCCTCTAACAAATGTGCAAGCAGAAAACACAATAGGATTTAAAGATGTTCCTGAACATCACTGGTCTTATAAAGCGATTATGGATTTACAAGAGAAAAATATTGTATCCGGTTATGGAAATGGAATATTTGGTTTTGGTGATAGTATTACACGTGGACAAGTAGTGAGAATGCTATATGCCTACTTGAAGCCAGCGGATGAACCTAACTTACCAAATCCTTACACTGATGTGAAAAATCATATGTTTGAAAAAGAAATTTTAACTCTTAGTAAGGCTGGTATTATAAGTGGATTTGGCGATGGGAAATTTGGTCCAGATCGTATTTTAACACGTGAACAATTGGCTGCTGTATTAACAAATGCCTTTCATTTAAAAGCGACATCTATTACCACTTTTAAAGATGTAAATAAAAATTACTGGGCAACAAATGCTATTAGTGCATTACAAGAAAATAAAATTGCTGCTGGCACGGGCGATAATATGTTTGAACCTTACAAAATTGTAACTCGTGAGCAGTATGCACAATTTTTATACAATGCAATTATTAAATTGGAAAAACCAGAAATAGAGCCTGAGTCAAAGCCTGCTGTTATACCGCAAGAGTTAGCAGACGAGCTCATTTATTATCATGAAGGTTGGATGGATAGCTCTTCGGTATTAAAAAAATCTATATCTAAGGAAGCACAAAATCTTATTACTGAAATTAACGCAAAACATAATGCGGAGCTAAAATATATAGGGATAGGCGGTCCACGTTCAGAGGTCGTGTTATTCTCTCCGGTATTAGAAGGGATTCCAGAATTTAATGGGAATTTCACTGTAGAAGGCGATAATGAAAGTAACTTTACCGTTAATTTTGTAATTGATAGAGGTCAAGGTGAGAAGGCGTTAGTAGAGTTAGGTAAAAAGTGGATCACTATGATAAATCCAAACTTAGATTTGAGTACAGAGATTGATAACATAGTGGCTTCTAATACACGCACAGGTAAATTTGATATAAATAAAAACAATCTTAAAATAGAGATAAGCATAGAGAAGCAAAATTCTAGTAGCGATCTAATGAGTGTTAAAATCCACAAGTAAAAAAAAGGAGTGAAATTTCACTCCTCTTTTACTTTCTCTACTTTTATCCTGCTATTTATTAACCGTAACGCCCAATTCATGAAGGCTAATGATCAGTGGGGAAGGAAAAAACACTGATTATAGTTTTAAAATATTTTTGGGATATTTAGTTTTAATTGGTATTTAATACCTTCAAGTGTTTGAGTGTGATATACTTAATGATAATAATATTCCTTAGGAGGATGATTGTCATTCATATACTTTTAGGTATTATTGGAGCAATTGTTTTACTTGCTTTTGTTATCCAGCCAGGCGTCCCAGACAAACGTGTCCCTCTAAAAAATAAACTTGCAGTAATTCTTCCATTGATTGTTATATCCGGGTTAATTTCCTTGTATGTATAATTAGAAAAGTACGTACCTTAGTTTAGTAAAAAACTCACTAGAACTACCACTATGGTTTTTTCTTCACGATAATTATGTACTAATCCCTTTTTTTGGTTCCTACTTAATAGAATACAGTATAAATTTTATTGGTATGTTACATCAGCTTAGCTTGTTCTCTTGTTAATCGCTGCATGGATTACAAAAATATCTAATACAGAAGACCAGCATATAAACTATTGTATTTCTCAATAAACAAAACAATTTAATGTGGTAAAATAATAGTTGGATGGGAGTCCAATACATATTATTAAAATTAAGATGATTCAAGTCGCAGAAAGGCACCTTAGGGTGTCTTTTTCTTTTTTCTAAATGACAGTTTTGGCTTAAAGAAGATAAATCTTCAATGGATGATCCCCATGAATATATAAATAAAGTTTATCCATATATTTGTAGAAAGGAGGGATTCAAATGAAGAGAGAGGATAATAAGGTTGGTCACTTTATATCTGAAAAAGGAAAAGAAGACTTTCAAATTGCTTACGATGAATCAATGGCACTTCTTCCAACACCTAACGATATGAAAGATATAGAAACTACATTTGGCACAATTCGTACGTATTACTTTACTAAAGAGGAAAATAAACATAAGGAACCAATACTCTTACTCCCTGGACGTGGTGCATCTACTCCAATGTGGGTACCGAATTTAGAAGGGTTAAGGGAGAAAAGGCCTGTTTACACAATCGATTTACTTGGTGAACCTGGAATGAGCGTGCAAACGAAGGTGATTGAAAACCAAAAACAACAAGCAGAATGGTTAGATGAAGTAATTGAAGGATTAGGTTTAAAAAAAGTGCATATCGTGGGTGTCTCTATTGGAGGTTGGACAGCAATGAATTTGGCCAGATATAACCCTAAGCATATTGCTACGACTAGTTTATTGGACCCAGTCTTTGTATTTGCACAAATATCCATAAAGATGATTCTGGCATCTATTCCAGCTTCCGTTCCTATTGTACCTAAGTTTTTAAGAGAAAAGATGTTAAGCTATGTTTCTGGAGGAGCAGAAACAAATGATGATGAGCCAATCGCTAAGTTAATCGAGTCGGGCATGCGTAACTATAAATTGAAAACACCAGCGCCTGATTTATTTAGTAAAGAAGACTTAAAAAATATCAATGTTCCAGTGCTTGCCTTAATGGCTGAAAAAAGTACAATGCACAATTCGGTAAAAGCAGTCGAAACTGGAAAAAAATACGTTAAAGATATAGATATAGTGAACTGGAAAAATGCATCTCACGCAATTAATGGTGAGTTCTCTAACGAAGTTAATGCCAGAATCCTTGATTTTGTAGAAAAACATTCTACTGATAAATAAGTTGAAAGTGGGAAATATGTTGTAATGACAATTTTACTTCTTCTATTTTCATGAATATGTATAATTACATAAAAAATCAAGGGAAAAGAGAGTATACTTTGATATTGTGTAATAAAGATAAGGCCCGCCTACGGAAATAGGTGGGCTTTTTTTACATATGAAGAAAAGACACTCACATGAGTGTCTTTTCGATAGTTTTTTAGCAGAAGCAAGCAGCTCCAACGATGATTAATAAAATAAACAATACAACTAATAAAGCAAATCCTCCGGCGAAGCCACAGCCGCCACAACTACCACCAAAGCCCATAATAGTTCCTCCTTTTAATAGGAGAGGAAAACCAAGAGTTCACTCATGTGTTTTAACGGATTCAATTTACTTTATGCTTTTACAAATGAATGGAGCAGGTCCTTTTCAAAATAGATTTATTCTTAGAAGGAGTTCAAGGGCAAAATAGGAGAATCTATATTATTCATTAAGAGGGAATAAGTGAAAAATAAAATATCCAAAAATACAGATGGAAATCCGCTTTTATACCTTTCATTAAAATAATACTAGCATTATATATTATAAGGAATACTTGTCCTTAATTGTAAATGAAAGGGGGGAATTGATATGAGTTATGGCTATGGTCATCCTCCTGGAAAATGTTATAAACATCACAATGAAACTTTGTCAACGGGTGTATTACGTAGACATTCCGCTACGTTGTTTCTTACTGTGGAAGCTATGAATGTTGATCCAGATGATACTCATACAGTAACTGTTGAAATGTTTGATTGGTCATCGGGTTCTCCGGTATTGTTACCATTAGTAGACCCTTCAACACAAACATTGGCACCTAATCGATATGTTACTTTTCGTTCAGCAGCTCTTCCTCCAGGACTTTTTGCTTATGAAGTAAGAATCATTCGTCCGAAAGATAGAGATGTTGTTACTAATGTTTTTGGTCTTAGTGCAATAGTATTTAATCCACAAGAAGGAAATAATGTTTTACAACATGATTTAGCAAAATTAGATCTTAAATAGATTTTATAAAAGTTTATTTATTGGACAAGATTAAAAAAGAGTAGGATGTAATCCTACTCTTTTTTAACATCAATTAGAATTTTAAAAGAAATCCTTCATCATTTTCGCGTCTTTAATGTTCACTACCACACCTTCAAATTTATCTTTCTTCTCATCTTTAGCAATCGTAATTTGCTCTTTATTATCAACCCACACAAGAAACTCTTCTTTTACGTCATCTTTATATGTAACGGTAATAGTAGAATGCACAGATTCTCGCTTTTTTTGATCAAGTGTAATTGCTTTAGGAGTTCCGCTTTGAATTGCTGAAACGATAGAGTGTATCATTTCTTCGTTGTCTGTTTGAGATTTAGAAGTAGTGTTATCGGTTGTCCGAAGTATTTCGATATCTGTAATGTTTGCGGAGTTTAATTGAAAGGCATTTTGTTTCTGTTCTTGTTTAGCTTGTGGAGATTTGTCTGTAGCTGAGGTGCTTGCACAGCCTATTAAAGTGAAAGATAGAGCGGTTAGAGCGAATATAGATATGAGTTTTTTCATAGTATCCCTCCTCACATTTAATTATAACAATTTTCTGTTAATTCAGGTAGTTATTGTAAGTAGATTTATTCTACTAGTTTTGGGATAGGGTAAATTCAAGAGGAGGTTAACCTTAAATAATAACCATCGGGGTCTACAATACGAAAATCCTTCATTCCCCAAGATTGAATTTTAAGGTTAGATTCCACTGGGTAATTTTTTTCTAATACATGTTGGTATATTTGTTCGATATTATCAAAAACTATGATAACCTCAACACCTTTTCCTTTTGGATTAAGTCCACCTGTTTTTAAATAATGATTTTGATTAAGAATATAATCAGGGGTCAATAATAAAGAAAAATCCCCTAGTTTAATCATTGCACCAGTTGCATTCTTTTTTGAGAATACAAGGGTAAGGATTTCCTCATAAAAACGAATAGACCTTTGCAAATCTTCAACAAATAGCTCTAGACGAAAGTGCATATGTCCTCTCCTTTTCATTTTTTTTCAAATTTTATGTTTAACATTTCGAAAATGGGTGTACTACATATAATATAACAAATAATTCATTTTAAAGGAGGAAGTTAAAGATGGAAACGAAGTATAGTAAACCTTTTGTATATGAATTTATTACGGAGAAAGAGGTCATGAATGCGGCGAATGATCTAGTGAAGAAAGGGATAGACCAAAAAGATATTTACGTATTAACACATGAGAAAGAGAGGACAGATAGAATTGCAGACAATGCAGACGTGAATACAATTGGGATAAAAGAGGAAGGACTTGGGACAAGCATTATTAACGTCTTTCAAAACACGGGAGATCAGTTAAGAAATAAGATGCAAGAGTTAGGGCTTAATGAGGAAGAGGCGAACTTCTACGAAGAAAAGCTGGATGAAGGAAAAATCTTGTTATTCGTTAAGGATTTAGAAAGAGTCGGTGAATGGTTACAAGAAAGAAGATGCATGTATTCTATTTAAATTTGTATCCTGTAAATCTATAAATCTATTACGAAAAGGAGATTGTAAATATGAGTGAGAACGGACTAAAAGAACAAGTTAAAGGTAAAGTTGAAAAGAAAAAAGGACAAGTAAAAGAAGGAATTGGTGAAGTTACAGAAGATAGAGAGTTGAAAAATGAAGGGAAGTGGGAAAAAACGAAGGGAACGATAAAAGAAAAAGTCGGAAAAGTGAAACAAAAGATAAGTGATGAATTGGATAATAAAGAATAATATATGTTCATCAAGCTTTGGTTACATACTAAAGCTTGATGAATCCAATATAAAACGAATATAGGAGGTTTAATTGTGGGACTTATTATTACGTGTATTGTAGGTGGACTTATTGGTGCGTTAGCTGGAATGATTACAGGAAAAGACTTTCCGTTAGGTATAGTTGGTAACGTGATTGCCGGATTAATCGGATCTTGGGTAGGTAGTGCGTTATTTGGTCATTGGGGTCCTGAATGGGGAGGCATCTTTATTCTTCCGGCGTTATTAGGTGCAATCGTCTTTATTTTAATCGTTACATTCTTTTCTAGAATGCTGCGGAAAGCGTAAGTATGATAATGAATAGTAATCTTAAGTTTGTTATATATAGCTATAAAGTTAACAAACTGATAAATATACATAAAAAAAGCATCCAATTAAACTAATTTGGATGCTTTTTTTATGTAATCTGCATAGGAAAGAGTGGAGGATGAAGAACCCCCACTCATTAAAATTACACTTTCTATTATGTATTAAACCATCGTTACTTTTTCACAATTATTTATTTTTACGACCTGCCTTGGTTCTATATGAGATAAGTCTTCGCTATTACCGATATCCACTACAATTGTATTCGTTAGTATGTTAATAATGGAACCAATTAATTTTGTAGCATGATCGTGTCGATAAGAAAATTGAACAAAATCTCCCTTTTTAAAGTTGTGCTCTTCCATAGATAGATCCCCCTAAAAATAATGTTTATACATTATACATACACAAAATTATAAGTTTTAAACATTTATTAGTACGATTTAAGTGTTAAGTCGAGAAAGGTGTAGAAAATTTATTTATAATGAAAATAAAAAAATATGTTTAAAATTAATTTTTATGGGTAATTAAATAGTAAGAGTTTGAGATAAGGGGGCGGAAATGATGAATTTGGCAATAAATATTTTGCAAAATGATGTAGGTTATACGGTACAACTTAATGGTGAAATTGATGCATATACGGCATCAGATTTGAAAAATAAGATTATGCCTATTGCAAGCGAAAAAGAGGTTCATATTGTAGTAGATTTTACTGAGGTAGAGTATATGGATAGTACAGGTTTAGGCGTGTTTATAGCGCTATTAAAAGCAGTTAAGAAAAATGATGGAAAGCTAGAGTTTATTGGTGTATCTAAAAGACTAAAAAGATTATTCGATATTACAGGACTAACAGAAATATTAAATTTGAATTCCGATTTTGAAAAAGTAGAAAGAAGGTGACTAGGGATGATGGAGAGATTTGAAAAGATAGAAATGAAAATTCCTGCAAAGGCAGAATATGTGGCTATTATTCGTTTAACAATGGCTGGTGTTGCGAATCGAATGGGCTTTGCTTATGACGATATAGAAGATATGAAAATTGCTATTAGTGAAGCATGTACAAATATTGTACAACATGCATACAAAGAAGACGTTGGAGAAATTGCAATTGTCTTTGGGCTATATGAAGATCGATTAGAAATTATGGTTGCTGATAATGGGGTTAGCTTTGATTTTAGCACCTTAAAAAGGAAAGTTGGTCCGTATGATATTAGTAAACCAGTAGAACATTTGCCAGAAAATGGTTTAGGTTTATATTTAATCAATACGTTAATGGATGATATACAAATTATGCATGATGAGGGCATGACAGTTTTAATGACAAAATATATACAAAGAGAGCAGGTGGAGAATGATGGAAATCCAATCTCAACCTACAAATCTTGCTAAAGAAGACGTTATTAAACTAATTGCAGACTTCCAACAAAACCAATGTGATGAAGCACAGGAAAGATTAGTTCATCACTATAAAAATCTCGTACATTCCATTGCATATCGCTATTCAAAAGGTGGGCCGATGCATGAGGATATTATACAAGTAGGAATGTTAGGGCTCTTAGGCGCAATAAGAAGGTATGATTACTCGATAGGGAATGCTTTTGAGCCGTTTGCAATACCTACGATAGTAGGCGAAATAAAGAAGTATTTACGTGATAAAACTTGGGGTATTCATGTTCCAAGGCGAATGAAAGATTTAGGCGGGAAGATTAAACTTGCGATAGAGGAGCTAACAGATCAACTGCAACGTTCACCGAAGATTATAGAGATTGCGGATCATTTAGAACTATCCGAAGAGGAAGTGCTAGAAATTATGGATGCGAAAAATAATTATCGAGTATCTTCCTTAGACGATGTAGTTGAAAATTCATCTGATGGCAGTTCGGTAGCGAGAATTGAATCTGTAGGTGAAGTAGAGCAAGGATATGAAGAGACAGAAAGACGTCTCGTTTTAAAGGATATTTTTAACGTATTAAATGATACGGAAAAGAGTGTTATTCATTATATATTTGAAGAGAATTTAAATCAAAAGGATACAGGGGAACGGTTAGGTATTTCACAAATGCATGTTTCTCGTATTAAAAGACAAGCGATAAGTAAATTGAAGCAAGCGGCGTTTTTAGATACATAAAAAATTTAAAGAGTTATGTTTAAAACATGAGAAAAGGGGTAGTTATTAAGTATAGGAGGAGATATAAAAATGTCACACGATGTGAAAGAACTAATCGAAGGATTGAATAAAGATTTAGCAGGAGAATACTCGGCAATTATTATGTATAACCATAATGCTGCTACAGTTTCTGGTATATATAGACAAGTGTTAAAACCTTTCTTTGAATCTGAAATTAGTGATGAACAAGGACATGCCCTATATTTAGCGGAGAAAATTAAGACGTTAGGTGGTACACCTACTACGATCCCTTTACCAGTGAAACAAGTAGAAGATGTTAGAGAAATGTTAGAAGAAGCTAGGAAGTCAGAATATGAAACAATTAAGCGTTATGAAACGAGAAAAGAACAGGCCGCGAAATTAAATATGACAGAGTTAGTTGTAAAGTTAGAAGATATGATTGCAGATGAAACAAATCATATGGAAGAGTTAGATCGTCTTTTAAGTGATAAAGCAATGGTGTTAAATTAATTTATAGAGTGAAAGAACAAACTCTCATTTCTAGGGGGTTTGTTCTTTTGCTGTATAAAAAATATGTTTGAGTAGGAAATTTTCATTTTGTAACTGAGTATGTAATACTAGAAAAATAGAAAATGATCATAGATTTACATTTTATATAAGAAAAGGGGAAATAACTTGTGTCCATTTTAATTGTCGATGATAATCCGGTTAACATCTTTGTAATTGAAAAAATTTTAAAACAAGCCGGATATCAGGATCTTGTATCGCTTAATTCTGCACAAGAGCTTTTCGAATACATTCAATTTGGAAAAGATTCTTCCAGGTATAATGAAATTGATTTAATACTATTAGATATTATGATGCCTGAAATTGACGGACTTGAAGTTTGTAGGCGATTACAAAAAGAGGAGAAGTTTAAAGATATTCCTATTATTTTTGTAACAGCTTTAGAAGATGCGAATAAATTAGCTGAAGCGCTTGATATAGGCGCAATGGATTATATTACGAAACCGATAAATAAAGTTGAATTGTTAGCGCGTATGCGTGTAGCATTACGCTTGAAATCGGAATTAAATTGGCATAAAGAACAAGAAGAAAACCTTCGTAATGAATTGGATTTAGCTACACAAGTACAAAGAAACTTATTAAGTAGCCCATTAAGAGAAAATCATATAAAAATTGAAGCAAGCTATTTACCTTCATTCAAACTAGCTGGAGATATGTATTATTGGTATAAAATCGATAAAAACCGTTACGGTATTATATTATTAGATGTGATGGGACATGGTATATCTGCTTCATTAGTTTGTATGTTTATTTCGTCTGTATTACGTGAAACGATTAAATCTTTAATCGATCCAGAACTTGTCATTAAAGACTTAAATAAATATATGACTCTTTTACATAATGAGAATGATAATATTCCATATTATTTTACAGCGATATACTTAGTAGTTGATACAGAAAAGAGAACAATTGAATATGTAAATGCAGGACATCCTTCTGGATACGTTTTAGTCGATGAAGCGAATGTAGTGGAACTAAATCGCGGGGGTTGTGCGGTAGGATTTTTTGATGAAATAAAAGTTGAAAAGACAGTTATACCTTTTGAGGAGAACGCTCAAATATTATTATTTACAGATGGTGTGCTTGAAGCAATTGCAAATGATGAATTTGAGTCTGAAGAGAAATTACGTGCTTTTACAGAAAGAAAATGGGGAGATTTAGAAGAAGAGATAGAAGGGTTTTATAAGGAAGAACAGAAGAAAACACAATCAGATGATATGTGCCTCATTATGATACAAACGAATGCGAAATAAAAAGCGTATGAAATCCAAACAGAGGATTTCATACGCTTTTATTGTATTTTTTGATAGATTTGTTCGTTCGGATTAAACTGGATATAATGCGGCATTATATTTGAAAAACGAAGAGTTTCTTTATTTCCTAAACATAGGAATCCATTGTGGCCTAAACTTTCATAAAATAGTTGCTGTACTTGGTTTTGAAGTTTACCTGTAAAATAAATTAAAACGTTACGGCAAAGTATAATATGAAATTCGTTAAAAGATTGATCAGTTACTAAATTATGTTGCGCAAAGATAATGTTTTGTAAAAGAGATGGATTAAAATAAGCAAAACGATTATCTGTTGAATAGTAGTTAGAAAATGCTTGTGTACCGCCAGCTTGTAAATAGTTTTTCGTATAAGTTTGCATTTTATTTAACGGAAGGATGCCTTGTTTTGCTTTTTCTAACACATTTGTATTCATATCTGTTGCGTAAATAACAGCTTTTTCACTTAATCCTTCTTCGTGAAGTAAGATGGACATGGATAATACTTCTTCACCAGTTGCGCATCCAGCATGCCAAATTCTAATTTCAGGATACTTTTTTAATTCAGGAATGACATGCTCTCTTAGCGCTTTAAAAAAGTTAGGGTTACGGAACATTTCAGTTACATTAATGGAGAAATCATTTAATAACTGTTCTAAAAGCCCTTCCTCATGAATTACTTTTTCAATTAACTTTGAAATGGTTGGTATATTAGAGATCTGCATTCGATTACAAATTCTTCTATAAATAGATGTACGAGCATATTGGCGGAAATCGAAGCCAGATAGTTTAAATACCGCTTCTAATAGTAATTCAATTTCTAAGTTCGTGCGCTTATCCATATCGACGGATGGATCAAAATTATAATACTTATTTTCCACTTAAATTAAACCTCACTTATTTTATTAACCATACACTCATTACCGAATAGAGTTGATGTAAATTTAATGGTTTACTTATATAATCTGAAGCGCCAGCAGATAAACATTTCTCTTTATCATTTGGCATTGCTTTCGCAGTTAATGCGATAATAGGTATTTCATGTAACCTTAAGTTCATTCGGATATGTTCCATCGTTTCATAACCGTCCATATTCGGCATCATAATATCCATTAAAATAAGGTCAATATTTGTATTGTTTTTTAGTATGTCTAAACACTCTATGCCATTTTGTGCAGTAATAATGTTGGCATGTTGTTTTTTTAATGCATTTTGTAATGCAAATATATTTCGGTGATCATCATCGACAATTAAAATGGTTTTCTCTTGGAAGACATTATTTGTTTCAGGAGTCACGATAGTTTCCTCCACAACTTCAGCAGGGGTAACATCTTCTATCGTTGCTGCAACCTCTAAATTGGATACTTGTATATCAGTTAATCCATTTGGAAGGTTAGGAATATATACAGTGAAAGTACTGCCTTCTCCTACATTACTCTCTAACGTAATCCAACCACCTAACAATCTAGCAAACTCTTTACAAATAGATAACCCTAAGCCTGTACCACCATATTTCCGAATTGTTGCTCCATCTGCCTGTTGAAAGGCTTCGAAAATGAGTTGCTGCTGTTCTTTAGCGATACCAATACCAGTATCTTTTACTGAAATTGTAATCCAATCATTACTTATAGACTGCATTTCATGACTTAAATTAGTTGCTTCTATTGAATTGAAATGTAAAGAGACGGATCCTTTTTCCGTGAATTTAAATGCATTGGATAATAAGTTTTTAATAATTTGTTCAATCCGTTTTGCATCTGTATAAAATAGATCAGGAATCGTATCACTGTCTTCAATCGTAAATTCGACATTTTTTTGTGCAGCTATATGTAAAAAGTTTTGATGCATACTTGCTGCCATGTCACTTATGTTTGTTGCTTCGAAAATAACATCTAGTTTTCCAGCTTCTACTTTAGATAAATCAAGTATGTCATTAATTAAAGTAAGTAAATCTTTTCCTGATGAATGAATGACAGTTGCTAATTCAATTTCATCGTCGGATAAATGATTATCATGATTTTCTTTTAACATTTCAGATAATAGTAAAATACTATTTAACGGTGTGCGTAATTCATGAGACATATTTGCTAGAAATTCTGATTTGTATTTTGAGCTACGTAATAACTCACTTGCTTTTTCTTCTAATTCTGATTTAGTAATTTGTAAGTCAGCTGTCTTTTGCTCTGCCTCTTCCGTTCTAGACTCTAGTTGTTCATTCGTTGTTCGTAATTCTTCGGCTTGCATTTGTAGTTCTTCAGCTTGCGTTTGCAATTCTTCTGATTGAACTTGCAACTCTTCTGTCATTGCTTGTGATTCATGTAAAAGAGTTTGAATCCGCATACGTCCCATAATACTATGGATTGTTAAACCTAGGTTATCAACAGTTTGTTGAATTAAATCTTGATGTAAGTCTGAAATCTCAGTTACACTTACTAATTCCATTACTGCGATTACTTCATCCTCAAATAAGATAGGGACGACTAGTAGGTTTTTAGGGCGTATTTCTAATAAGCCGCTAGTGACATAACGAAATTCTTCTGGTATTTCTCGAAGAATAAAGCTTTGTTTTTCTAAAGCACATTGTCCAATTAGACCTTCACCCATTTTAATGGATTGTTTTCCAACATCAGAACCTTGATCGGCGAAAGAAGCTTTCTTCACATAGTAGACAGTTTCTTCAATTTCTTCACGTACATAAAATGCACCGCAAGAAGTTTGCGTTTTTTGTATAACTCCACTAAGAATTTTATTACCTAACATCTCAATAGAAGAGACACCTTGATACATTAAAATTAATTCTGCAAGCTCGGTTTGCAACCACTCTCTTTTAGATATTTCGTCTAGTAGGTGGTTCGTTGTATGAGCAAGATCTTTTATTTCATCCCGTGTGTTTACATGAATTCTTTCCGTAATTTTTTCTTTAGAAGAAATGGATTTAATAACTTGAATTACATTTTTAATCGTTTTTGTAATGGAATTCGAAATATAGAGTGAAATGATAATGGAAATACAAGAAAGTAAGAACAATAAACTATATAACCAAATCTCTAATTTATTATTTTGAGTATCTAATTGTGCAGCTCTTTTTTTCGTTAGTTGTTCCTCTACACTACGGAAGTTAGTTAACTGCGATTGTAATGATTGAATTTGAGTCGTGTCGATTGCTTGTACGTTATTACTATTGTGATTCGTAATGAATGGGTGAATCTCTTTATTAATCCAACTAGTAATGTTTTCATTAATCTGTTTTAATTTTTCTTGCTGAGAAGGGTTATCCTCTAATAGAGCTAAAAGATCTTGATAATGTTTTTCGTAATCCTTTTCCGCAGCGTTAAGAGATTGAACGTAATTTGCATCATTAGAAGTGATAAATCCTTTCGCTTTATTTTCAATTGTTAGTAAATCTTTCTCCACTTGATTCGTTAAATTAAGAACTTTAAAATCGTGATCAATAATAAAATTACGAGATTTTTGTAAACTGGAAATCCCATTGTTTAACATAATGAAAGAAATAAGCAAGAACAAAATGATAACTAAATAACCAGCCATAATTTTGAAGCGAATACTAAATTTTGCTTTCGATTTCATTAAAAATTCCTACCTTCAAGGTTATTCAAAGTTTTCAATTGTAAAGAATGAAAAACGTAATATATATTATATCAGTTTTCATAAGGCCAAACTAGAAATCCCCCTATTGTATTAGGGGGTTCTTTTTTAATAGAGGAAATCATTTTGAAATATAAAAACATATATGAAAAGTAACGATCGAGGGAATAGGGGGATAATAAAACTTTTAAGAAGGAAAGAGTGTTCTTAAAGCTTTTTTGCATCTATTCCTTCAAAGATAAATAATACAAGCTCTCTCTTTTTTACAGTAAGGAAAAAGGATATTAATGTGCTTAAGCTTTTAATAGAAGTAAGTGTTCCGTGTTTACTTATAAATAAATTCGTTTGAAATGTTGTCATTAAAGCATAAAAATGATGAATCTGCGTTATTGTAGGTGTTTCATTATAAAGAATAGTAGTAGATTGGATTGCATTCATCGAAATATTCCTTTCCATATAATAAGCATAACAATATAAACATACCCGTTTTAAAAAATGTTAAACATATAAATAAGAAAAAATATAATTATAGTATTTTAGGTTTAGAAAGGGTTATGAAGGGTATACATATACTAGAAAGAGATTGACTGAAGATGAATTATAAGAGTTCTAGTCTATAAAAATATACTTTTACTTTAAATAAAAAGGAGTCTGGTATACATGAATGAAATGATGATTAATATTACATTTGATTTAATTTACTTGTTAAGTAGTTCGCTTGTGATCCTTTTATTATTCGCTTTTTTCGTAAATGGTTATGTTAATAAGAAGATTAGTGTATACAGAAATGAAGAAAGATAAAGATACATTATATAAAACTTTAGGAGGTTAATAGTTATGGATGTAGATAGAAAAATAGTAGGTGTTTTTAGAACAATTGATGATGCGGCGTTCGTTATTAATGAATTAAATGATAAAGGATATGCGGCGGATAATATTTCAGCTATTGCGAAGGATCAAAAGGAAATTGAGCATCTGGAAGAAAAATCGGGTGAAAAAGTGAATCATGAAACTGCACATAAAGCGGATATCTTTTCAGCGACAGGGCTTGTGGCAGGAGGAGTAGCAGGCGGACTCGGTGGTTTATTAACAGGTCTTGGTATACTTGCCGTTTCTGGAATGGGTCCAATCGTAGCAGCGGGACCTATCGCAGCAGCTATTGGAGGAGCCGGTATTGGCGGAGGAGCTGGAAGTTTAATAGGAGCATTTATCGGATTAGGAATTCCCGAAGAACATGCTAAAAAATATGAAGAATACATTTACGATGGAAATATATTAATTTTAGTAGATGCAAAATTAGATGATAAGTTAGAAATCTATAAAATATTTGATAAGCATAATGCGTATAACTCTGATTTCTTTAAATAATATGTACGTCACATATTTAAACATAATGAATATCGTTTTTGATCTTACAACTTTGGCACGGCCGAGGAGTCGTATGACTATAAGAGAGGAAGGGCTTATAGTAAAAGATCAAGTTTAAGAGAGAAGGGGTGTCTTTTCGTGATTGTAAAAATATTAAAGGATAGTAGTAATAGTTTCCTTTGTACAGTGCAAAATAAAAATGGAGAGCAGTATGTGAAGAAATGGTTTAGTAAACAGGAAAACAATGAAGAATTAGGGCGACCAACCTTTAAAGAAGTGGAAAAGGATTGGAAAGAAAATAGAAAATCGTTTATGTATCCTAACGTAAAAGCGCTTTATTAAATAATAGCCGTTTCATTCTTACAAAATTGTCACACTCCTGTAAGGTAATTCAATAGATTAGATACTTTTTCTGTGTCATAATAAAGACATAAGAAAGCGCATTAAAAAACTACAACATATTAGGAGAGTGTCAGTCATGATTGTAACAACAACGTCTGGAATTCAAGGTAAAGAAATTATTGAGTATATCGATATTGTAAATGGTGAAGCTATTATGGGTGCAAATATTGTCCGCGACTTATTCGCTTCCGTTCGTGATGTTGTCGGTGGTCGTGCTGGTTCTTACGAAAGCAAGCTAAAAGAAGCTCGTGATATCGCAATGGATGAAATGAAAGAACTTGCAAAACAAAAAGGTGCGAACGCTATCGTTGGTATTGACGTAGATTACGAAGTTGTTCGTGATGGAATGTTAATGGTTGCTGTAAGTGGTACAGCTGTACGTATATAAGTAAATAAAAAAACAGGCTCCCCCTTGAAGTTCATGCTTTGAGGGGATTTTTTTGTTTCATGACTACAGTTAAAATGAAGAAGAGCTGATGGCGAATGTACTGGCTCGCTAAAATGATATAACCGCTTAAGGGATAAGCTGAAAAACACTATACTGTACATATGTTTAAAATAAGCAAAACGTTATTGTAAAAAATGCTAGGATTGCTCCTAGCATTTCGTGAGGGGGTATTGCACGGGAATTTAGATAATAAGCAGACGTACCTGCTTATTTCAAATGTAGTATATATTGTTTTCAAGGAGAAAAGTAAGAAATACAACAATCTTTATATATGTTTAACGAGAGTGTTAACTTTATGATAAATAATAAAATTGTTATTTGAGGTAAGGAGAGAAATAATGGTATGAATAACTTTAGAGGGTGTATAGTTTATAGAAATAAACGATTGAGCATGTAAAGAGTTGTATTACATAAAATTTATAATGAATAGAGGGGGTTACATTATGTTTTGGTTAGGATGTTTTTTAGGATATATTGTAGGTTCAGTTATTACATGTGCTCTACTTTACTATGGGTATAGATCCAATGAAAATAAAAAAGCGGATATACAAAAGAGGGAGGAGAGGAAAATCAATAAAAAAGGTGTATAGGATGTGGAAGGTAAGGTGATAACGTTGATGCAAAAATAAAGGACAGTACATATTGTATATGACTACTATGTACTGTCCTCACTTATTTCTTTTGGATTATGAAAAATTATTTCCTGTCTTGCTATAAATTTCATAGGCGAAATAACCAAATAAATAGCCTATTCCAGACCCTAAACTAATGGAAAGCAGTGAGAAGTCCAGGAAAAACATACCGAAAATTAAACCGATCATACAGCCGACAAGCATTCCCATAGGTATTAAACTATCTAATAACAGTTGAGCTTTTTGAGATTTTTTCTTACCTAATTTTCCGTTCTTATATTTATGTTCCAATCTTTTAATTACAAATACTACAATTCCACCAACTATTACAACAGGCGCGATTGCCGAAATGAACCACATGTTAGAAGCTCCTTTCGCTTTTTAATTAAATTATA
This sequence comes from Bacillus sp. AR2-1, assembly GCF_008368755.1. Taxonomy (NCBI): domain Bacteria; kingdom Bacillati; phylum Bacillota; class Bacilli; order Caryophanales; family Bacillaceae; genus Bacillus; species Bacillus sp. AR2-1. The sequence continues at coordinate 93,644 of NZ_QORY01000035.1, read as the reverse complement.
CCATATATTAACATTTTAAATTTAAGCGGAGACAAGATCTTCTGCATTTCTATTCCTTTTATTCATGACTAAAGTTAATGGGAATAAAAGGAAGCTTAAAAGTGCCATTATAATAAAAACTTGCGTATAACTATTAAAATAGTCACGAGCGATTCCTGCTAGGACAGGAATGAATCCGCCCATAATATATCCTCCTGATTGCATCATAGCAGTCCATGCACTCGCATCTTCTGAAGTTTTTGTTTCATATAGCGGTAGCATAAGAGCGAGTGGAAATACGCCGCCGAGCCCGATACCTAGTAAAATAGAAGGGACCCATGGTGTAGTTAATGGGTAAATCATAAGCGATAAACCTACGAGTACAAAGCATATACTCCCTAATAACCAAAGTGCTCTGTTTTTATAAATATCTGCTAATGTTGGAATTAAAAAGCTGCATATCATTTGAATCACTGTAAAAACAGTTATAAGAGTCCCCGCTTGTTCGCTACTCACACCCATACTTTGATTTGCCGGCGCAAGCCAAGTCGTAATGGAATAAAAGATTCCTGATTGTATCCCGAAAAAGATTGTGAACAACCATGCTTTTTTATTTCTTAAAGGTAAGCTATTATTCTTTTTATTTTGTGTACTCGTATTCTTTTTTCGTTTCATAACGGGATACCAAAACATAATAGCGATAATAGTAAGTACACCCCAAAAAGCGAGTGCCATATTCCAATCGTCTTTTAATACATGTTGTAAAGGAATCGTTAACCCTGCACTTAAAGAAGCACCAGTTCCCATACCTACTGAATATATGCCAATCATTAAGCCGATTTTCGTAGGGAATTTTTCTTTAATAAACCCTGATAGTAACGGGCCTGCAAGTGCAATTCCAATACCGATAAATAAAGAGCTTGTGAATAATGTGGAAATAGGAAAGGTAAAAGCTCTCATACATGTTGCCAAGCCAATTAAAATAAGACAAGCCATAATTGATTTTTCGGCCCCGTATTTTTTAATTACCTTCCCAGTCAGTAAGGCGAATGTCCCCATACAAAAAACAGGAATAGCTGTTAAAAAGCTAACGGAAAAATTGCTTATATTTAAGTCTTGTCGGATTGTTTCTAATACAGGTGAAACAGATGTAATTCCGATACGTAAATTAATAGAAACAAAAAATAGTGCTAGTATATATAAATAAGTTCGTTCTTGATGTTTCAATTTCATTTTCTCCTCTCTTAAACATCAGATGTTATTCGGTATATCATCTGATGTTTGTGTGTAATAGATAAGGAGCTTATTTCAGCTCCAAATTTTGAACGGCGTATGTTCGTGCCTCTTCGGCATTTTGTTTAAAAATAGCTTGGAATAACTTTTCATGAATGTCAGAGTTATCTTCATAGTCCACTGTATTTAATATGAATTGGCTTAAAATGTGGCGAAGGGCAGGTACGAAAGATTGATACAAATCAAGTAGAACTTCGTTTTTGCTCGCCTTTGCAATGGCTAGATGAAACTGAATGTCTGCATCTATGTATGCTACATAATTTCCTTCTTGAAGGGCATGTTTTCTTTTATTCAAATGTCCTTTTAAGTATAAAAGATCCTCGTCGCTTCGGCGCTGTGCCGCTAACATCGCCACTTCTTTATCTAACATATTTCGTGCTTCATACACATGATTTATATTAGCTGCTTGCAGTCGTTTTTCAAATGAATCTTGCGTTGTATTGAGTGAGACAATACGAGTACCTTGTCCTTGTCGAACTTCTAATATGCCAGCATGTACTAATATCTTTATGCTTTCTCGCAGTGTTGAACGTCCTACCCCTAACTCTTCCATTAACTGCGGCTCTGTAGGGAGGCGATCACCAACTTCATACTCGCCAGAAAAGATTTTCTCTTGTAGACGTTCCAACACTTCATCGACTAATTTCCGCCGAGAAACTTTTGAAAAAGATTTCTTTTCGTTCATATTCATCTGCTCATCTCCTGTTATATTCGTTTTTATGATAACCAATTTAAGTTCGGTTGACAATGTTATTTTTTAGGTAGTTGAAATGGGATACTAAAATAGGGTTTATAAGACATAAAAAAATCTATTTTGAAAAAATCAATCAAAATAGATCCTTCAATTGCATTTAATAGCTCGTCAAAAACACTTTCCCTTTCGTTTTCTCAGCAGACTGCACAACATCAACCGCACTTTTCACATCTGCTAAGTCATACGTAGAATGGACTTTCATAAAATGTAATTGTTTGTTTTCCACTAAGCGAATTAAGTGACGAAACGTTTCTTGCCATTTATATGGTGATACTTCTTTATTCCAATGTCGTAAATGAAATATGTTCGCGTGCACTTTTGCTTTCGTGACAATCTCTGCCCAGTTCACTTGTATTCCTGATAGAAGACCAATTGTTAAAAAGTGCCCGTTTGGACGTAAGGAAAAAGCTAATTCATTTCCATCTGTTCCTCCGATAGAGTCAATCGCAGCATCTGCACCGAGCCCGTTTGTTAATTCCATAACTGTTTCATAAAGCGGGGCAGTGGAGGTATCAATTACATACTCAGCACCAAGGCGTAGTAATTCTTCTGTATGCTTATTATTTCTTGTAACAGCAATTAATCGGAAGTTTAAAATTTGTGATAACTGAGCAAAAAGATGACCAATAGCGGATCCACAAGCGTTCACTAATAAAACGTCATCCTGTTTTAAATTTAGTGTTTCTGTACATGTAACCCAAGCTGTAAGGGGATTAATATACATTTGTGCCGCTGTAAAATCATCGATAGAATCAGGGATAGGGACTACAAAGTCAGCTGATGTTGTAACGAACTCTTGCCAGGTACCATCTCCGCGTAACGGTAAAACACGTTTACCGATAAGGTCTCTAGAAACGAAAGAGCCAACATCTTCTACAATGCCAACACCTTCATAACCAGGTATGCTAGGTAAAGGGATTCTATGTGCGTACGCTCCGGTTACTGGAATTAAGTCAGATGGATTAATCGGCCTAACTAACATACGAACTAAAACTTCATTATCTTTTAATGGTTCTATATTTTTATATTCAACTTGTAATACATCTTTTGGGTTACCAAACTTGTGAAATTGAATGTGTTTTCCGTGCAAGATAAATGTGCCCCCTTAGTTTGATTGGGTTTATTATAGCACTTTTGGTAGAGTGCTTATTTTGTTAAATGTATAAAAGGAAACGTACAGAAATAGTTCGATGAAAAATGGAAAAATTTACAGTTATAGAAAGGAAACAAGAGTTTTTTGTCATTAAAAGGTGCTTTTCCATCCATATAAAAGTAAAAAAACGAAATATCCCTTGGAATTTCGTTTTTTTATTTTTTCTGTTCGACAAAATACGACACAATAAAAACGGGTCATCTGATATTATGATTTTTGTAAATCTTACATATTGTTATTGGAGGAACTGTTTAATGGGTAAAATATTTAAGTTTGGGTGTTTAGGGTTTATCGGTTTAATCGTACTAGGTATCATTGCAGCATCATTAGGTGGTGGAGATGATAAGAAAGAACAGTCTTCTACTGAATCAAAGCAAGAAACTACAGCTCCAGTGGCTAAAGAAGGTGAGTCTTCTAACGTTAAAATCGCTGTAGGGTCTGTTGAATCTGTAGATTCTGTAGGTGGCGAATATTTAAAAGAAAAAGCACAAGGTATGTTTAAAGTAGTTGAAGTTACAGTTACAAACAATCAAAAAGATGCTATCACTGTTGATGCTAACAGCTTCAAATTAGTTGATAATAAAGATCGTGAGTTTACTTACTCTACACAAGCCCAAACAGCTTTTGATGTAGGTAACGGCGGTCAGTCTGATTTCTTCTTAAAACAACTTAACCCTGGTTTATCTCAAACAGGTAAAATTATCTTCGATGTTCCCGCTGACGCACAAGGATTAGTTTTAAAAGCTCGTGGCGGTATGACAGGAAAAGAAATTAAATTAAAAGTTGAATAGTTAAATAGTTAAAGGCACTCGGATGAGTGCTTTTATTTTGCCTTCACAAATACAATTACGCATAAATGGAGGAATCGGCATGAACAAAAAGGTAATCGGAGGAATTTTAGGTGTTATTGTAATCATCATAGCTCTTGTGAGTATGAACGTATTACAACAAAACGCTAAAGAAGCCGAGGAAAAAAAGAAGCGTGAAGCTAGTTATGTTCAAGCAGCAGTGGAATTTTATAATAATATCGAACTAATGGGATTTGTTGCTGATCTTGTTTTACCACAATATTCACAAGCCTGGTCTAAAGCTATTGATGATCGCCGAGATTTTAATATAGCTGTAAATGCTAAGAAAAAATCAAATGATACAATAATCTCCCAAGCATCTGTAATATATAATGATATGGAAGGGCAATTAAAAACTGTTTCTGAAGCTGCAAAAGAAAATCCAGATAAATATAAAGAGCTTTATGATGAATACAAAAAAATGTATGGAACTATTACATCTTTAAAGGAACAAACTGAATCACCTAGTGGGACTCTAATGACATTTAACCAAAATGCAAATATGTTATTTCAGGAATACAAGAAGTATAAAGGGAATATAGATGTGGCTGTATCTGAGGATATAAAAAGTGAAGTTGAAAAGATAAAAGAAAAAAACAAGAAATAATTAAAATCGTAATTGAAGTTTTCAAAAGCAAGAAGCTACTTTAAAAGTAGCTTCTTCTATTTTTTATTAAGCCGAAGCCTTCTTCATTCTCTCAAGTAAACTAGATAACACATGCGTACGATATGATTCTAGTTTTTTACCTTCGTAAGTACGGATACCTAATTTTTTAAGTTCTTTTACATACCAACCTTTGCTTCCGAAATACATGTGATCGCTCCCCTTCAACTTTGTTTTTATTTGTTCTGATTGCATATGGAGGTACAGGTAATATAATGAAGGAAATGAATTTCGCTCGAAAATGGTTAACTTTGTTGCAAAAGACATATATACTAAGGATAGTATATAACGAGGTGGGCAAGACGTGATTATAGAGAAGCACGAAATTCAAATTGACCAAATTACGAGCGGTAAAGTGAATATCTTTACTTTCTATAGGAATAGAAAGCAAGTTGATGATCATTTTTTACGATTGCAAGAACCATCGCTTACAGCAAACTACTTCTTCCATTTTCATTTTGATGCAGAGAGCTTGCATCTACTGCAGGAAGAGTTTCCGAGCGTATATCCGTACGACGGTAGTGAAACGATTCACGACTGGACGGAAAAGATGAAAGCAGAATTGCAACATCAGATCCAAACAGGAAAATGGAATAAGCGCGTACGTATCGGTAATCGCATTCTAGATGTGGTGTTTACGTGGTGTGACGAAGATATAGTAGAGTGAAAAAGAAGCGGATGACGCTTCTTTTTTTAGCGCTGGAATAAAACGAGCTTACCTGCAGAAGATGTGCAGCGATGTGTTTTTCCATACAATCCTTTTTCTTGTAAAATAGATTCACCTTTTGCTTTCGCTTCTTTTTCAGTTGCCGCCTCGAATGATTCGTCTAATACTTTAGAACCATCTTTTTCAAAGACTGTTAGAACGTATACTCCCATGAAAATTCCCTCCAATAATAAAAATCAGAATCTTATAACTATTTTGGCATAAATCGCTAGAATATGCAAAGAAATATATGACATTGCGTGTTACAATAAAGTGAAACTTTAATCATCGGGGAGTTATTCATTCCCGATGATTATTAGTTTTCAGCAATTTTAATATTGATAAAATGAAACTTTTGAAATATAGAAAGGATCGTTATTTGTGAAACAAGTGAAGTTTATACATGCGGCTGATTTGCATTTGGATAGTCCGTTTAAAGGAATGGGGATGAATGTACCGCAGTCTGTTTGGGAGAGAATGAAGCAGAGTACGTTTGAATCGTTCGAGCGTATTGTTGATAAAGCGATTCAAGAGCGCGTTGATTTCGTATTACTAGCCGGGGATTTGTATGATGCGGAGACGAGAAGTTTGAGAGCGCAAGTGTTTGTGCGCGAGCAAATGAAGAGACTGTCGCAGTATGATATCCCTATTTTTATTATTCACGGTAACCACGATCATTTAGGGGGAAGCTGGGCAGCAATTGAGTTTCCGGAAAATGTTCATGTGTTTACGGAGCCTTATGTAGAAGAGAAATCATTTTATAAAAATGGTGAGTTATTAGCTTCTATTTACGGGTTTAGTTATTTGCAGCAAGCGGTAACGGATAATATGACAGCGCAGTATACGAAAATGAGTGATGCGCCTTTTCATATTGGTATGCTTCACGGAAGTGTGGAAGGAGATGCAGAGCATAATCGTTATGCACCGTTTCAAATTCGTGAGCTGAAAGAAAAGCAGTTTGATTATTGGGCTCTTGGTCATATACATAAACGTGAAATTTTATCAGAAGAGCCGTACATTATTTATCCAGGTAATATACAAGGGCGTCATCGTAAGGAAACTGGAGAGAAGGGCGCGTACCTTATTGAACTTACGAAACAAGGAACGCATACTTCATTTTTCCATACGGCAGATGTTGTGTGGGATGAGATAGAAGTGAATATTGATGGACTTGAAACTGTTGATGAACTTATGACGAGCGCATCGAGTGCGATGAATGAGTGCCGAAGAGAAGAGGAAGGGACGCTACTTACTGTCGTATTTACAGGGCAGGGACCACTCTCTCCTTATTTACGTGATGAAAAACGTGTGGAAGAGATTTTTCATATTTTAGCAGCTGGCGAAGAGCGAAAAGACTTCGTATATGCGATGAAGTGGAAAAATGAGACGGTTTCTTTTGCGGAAATCGAGCGTTTGAAAGAGGAAAATCATTTCGTCGGTAGTGTGCTAAAAGAGCTAGAAGCTTTCACCAATATGGACGGCGTATTGCGCAGTATTTGGACATCTCCTGTAGCGCGTAATAGTATTGAGTCTTTTACAGAAGAAGAGAAGAAAGAGATTCAAAAGGAAGCAGAAAATATTATTTTAGAGCAATTATTCCAGCAAGAGAGGGATAAGAAATGAGAATTGAAAAACTCCATATTTATGGGTACGGAAAATTAGAAAATGTGGAAATGGATCTGTCAATGCTGACAGTGTTATACGGTGAAAATGAAGCGGGGAAATCGACAATTCGCTCATTTATGAAAAGTATTTTATTCGGTTTTCCAACGAGAGGACAGCGCCGTTATGAGCCGAAAGAAGGCGGCAAGTATGGCGGTACGATGACTGTGCAAACAGAGAAGTACGGCCGTTTGAAAATTGAACGGTTGCCAAAGACGGCAGCTGGTGAGGTGACCGTGTATTTTGAAGACGGGAAAACGGGCAACGAGGAAATTTTACACGATATATTAAGCGGGATGAATGAAAGTTTATTTGAATCTGTCTTTTCATTTGATATGCACGGTCTTCAAAATATTCATCAGCTAGGCGAAGCGGATATCGGAAATTATTTATTTTCAGCAAGCGCAGTTGGAAGCGATGCGTTATTACAGCTAGATAAAAAGCTAGAAAAAGAAATGGATCAGCGCTTTAAGCCGAGTGGACGTAAACCAGAAATTAACGTATCACTGCAAGAGATGAAGAAGCTTGAAGAGAAGATGAAAGAGTGGCAAGGGAAAATTGGCACGTATGAAAAGCAAGTGGAGCAGTTAAAAGAAAGTGAAGAGCAGCTAGCTTTTGTTCGTGCGGAAAAAGAGAGTGCAGAAAAGCGAAAGCAAGATTATGAAATATTAGCAGTGCTAGAGCCTCTCGTTATTGAAAAGCGTGCGCATGAGAAAGTGTTAGAAAACGAGAGCGGGCAGTTTCCTGTAAACGGGATGGCGCGCTATGAAGCGATTAAGGCGAAGATAGAGCCGCTTCAATTACAAGTGGATTCACTCCATAAGAAAATAGAGAGTGTGCAAACGGAAATTGAATCGATTCAAATAGATGAAGAATTTTTACAAAAAGAAAGTTATGTAGAAGAACTTCGTATGCAGCATATGTCTTACGAAAATGCACGCCAAGAAATGCGTGATATAACAGGAACGATTACGAATATAAAAGAAGAACTGACAGAATTAGAGCAACAAATTGGTGCTACTTTTGAAAAAGAAACAGTTCTTTCGTTTGATATGAGTTTGGCAACGAAAGAGTTAATTACGCAAACGGTGCAAAAGGCGCGCGAACTAGAAACGCAAAAAGTACAGCTTGACGATCGTTTCAAAGTAGCGCAGGAGCAATTAGAAGAACAAGAAGAAAACATAAGACAGGTTAAGCACCAAATGTTAGCGGATGAAGAACGAAATACGCTAGTTGAGAAAGAAAAGTCATTCCAAGATGCGGCGTTTATCGGTATGGGCGCAGAGAGAATGAAGCGCAAGTATGAAGAGAAGGCAGGAGCGGCAGTGCAAAAGAAAAAACAGTGGCAAAGAGTTTGTCTTCTGTTACTTCTTATTAACACAGGCGTTTTATTCACAAGCTTATTTATAGACAACCGCCCGCTCTTATTTATTAGTGTCATTGTTTTTGTAGGGATTGTTCTTGCCCTTGTTTTATATAAAGATCTGTCAAGTGGATTACAAGAAGAGCTTCTTACTCTTCAGCAAAGTGCTGGTGGGAGACAAAGTGAAGAAGCAATGTCAGTTCGTTATCAATTAGAAAAAGATGAAGAGATACGTAAATTATTTGAGCGTGAGTCGTATAAGTTACAGCAAATGGAGCGAGCTTATGATAAAGTCGTTTCATCGTATGAGGAATGGGAGAGAGAAACGTTCCGCATTAGCGAACAAGTAAATGTGTATAAAGTGCGCTATATGTTCCCTGAATTTTATACGTATGCACACATATTGCCGGCGTTTGAGCGTATGGAAAAAATGCAGCAATTATATCGCGAGTTAGAGAAACAAAATGAGCGGAAATCTTCATTATATGAAATGATTTCGCAATTTGAACATAAACTAGAAACTGTTATCGGTAGTGCGGAATATAGTAAGCTGCACGAGGCGCAAAGCCGTATGCAAAATGAGAAAGAAAAGCGCCAAACTTGTAAGCAGTTAAAAGAGAAGCTTGTGGAATGGCAAGAAGAATATGAGTTCATGCAAGAGCAATTGAAACAACTGTTAGTAGAAAGAGATAGTTTATGGCATATCGCACATTCTACAGATGAAGAGATGTTTTTAGAAGCAGGTAAACTGGCAGAAAAACGTGAAGATGCTGAGCAGCAAGTCGGGCGTTTATTACCGCAAATTGATCTGTTAGAACAGCGTTTAACGAGTTTATCATTAGCTGAACATTATGAGGCTGACGGTTATGATGAAAAATTAAAGCAAGAAATGACAGCTGCGCAAAATTGTCTTATGAAAGAGAAAGAACTGACAGAGCGTATTGCGAAACATCGTATGGAAATCGCGAATTTAGAAGAAGGTAGTACGTACGGTGATTTACTGCACGAATGGGAAATGAAAAAAGCGCAAGTGCGTGAACAAGTGAAGAAGTGGGCTGCTTATGCGGCCGCGAAGACAGTATTAACGAAAACGAAGCAATATTATCATGAAGTACATCTTCCTCGTATTTTACAAAAATCAGAAGAGTATTTCGTCTATTTAACAGGCGGACGATATAGTAAAATCTTTTCACCGTCAGAGGCAGAACCGTTCATCGTTGAGCGTAATGACGGTATGCGTTTTTACAGTCATGAACTAAGCCAAGCGACAGCAGAGCAGTTATATTTATCGTTACGATTTGCGTTAGCGAAAACGTTTGAGCATGATTATCCATTTATTATTGATGATAGTTTTGTACATTTTGATGCGGTAAGGACGAATCGTACGATTGAACTAATAAAGGAAATTGCGAAAGATAGACAAGTCATCTTCTTTACATGTCATGCGCATTTACTAACGTATTTTACAGAAAAACAGATTATAAAATTAGTGCGTAAGCGTAAAGAAAATGAGTTGTAGTGTGCTATACTAAAAGTAATTGATATGGTGGAGGAATTCGAATGAAAAAGAAAATTGCAGAATATGAAGTTGGTGAACAAGTCGATGTTTTCTTGTTAATTAAAACAGCGACAAAAGGTTTAGCAAGCAATGGAAAACCATTTTTAACAGTAATTTTACAAGATCCAAGTGGAGATATTGAAGCGAAGCTATGGGACGTATCGCCAGAAGTTGAGAAACAATATGTAGCAGAAACAATCGTTAAAGTAGCTGGTGATATTTTAAACTACAAAGGACGTATTCAATTACGTGTGAAACAAATCCGTGTTGCGAATGAAAATGAAGTAACAGATATCTCGGATTTCGTAGAAAAAGCCCCAGTGAAAAAAGAAGATATGGTTGAAAAAATTACGCAATACATATTTGAAATGAGAAACCCGAACATTCAGCGTCTAACAAGACATTTGTTAAATAAGCATCAAAACGAATTTTTAGAATATCCAGCAGCGACGAAAAATCATCACGAGTTCGTATCTGGACTAGCTTATCACGTTGTATCAATGTTAGATCTTGCGAAAGCAATTTCTGCACTGTACCCATCGTTAGATAAAGACTTACTATATGCAGGCGTTATTTTACATGACCTTGGTAAAGTAATCGAATTATCTGGTCCAATTTCCACAACATACACGTTAGAAGGAAATTTACTAGGCCACATTTCTATTATGGTGAACGAAATTGGTAAAGCAGCAGACGAGCTACAAATCGATGCAGAAGAAGTATTAATTCTTCAACACATCGTCCTTTCTCACCACGGAAAAGCAGAATGGGGTAGCCCAAAACCACCATTAGTAAAAGAAGCAGAAATTCTGCACTACATCGATAACTTAGATGCAAAAATGAACATGATGGACCGCGCATTAGGACGCACAAAACCAGGTGAATACACAGAGCGTGTCTTTGCACTTGATAATCGTTCGTTCTATAAACCGACGTTCCATAATTAATAATGTGAATCAAATGGCCTCATTAAGTGTTAATAAGCTTAGTGGGGCTGTTTTTTATTGAAAATGAAATAAAGTGAAACTTTAATCAGTGGGGGTTTTCTTCATCCCCTACTGATTATTAGTTGAACCAATCGGACTTTTATGGGCAGTTGATCCCCCACCTAAATTCTTTGCTTTCGCTGAATTTTGAGGTGGGGGTCTTACTGCCCATTAAAGCGGGATAAAATAGTTAAGAAGTACGCATGGGTGTAACGAAGAACTAATAAAACATATCTTGCCACTAGAATGGGAGCATATCAACTTTTTAGTTGAGTGTCGATAGAATATGACAGATATTAAAGCTAGAATCCCTTCAGCCTTTACAACAGGTCTAAAAATAACAGCCAAATTTTATGTTGAAATTTGTTTAAAGTATATTTTCATTACAAGGTGGGTGATCCCCATCTCCATCAAGCTAAGATTATATAAGTTACATTTCACGTGAAATTTTTTTGGTTCTTTCTTTTTTAATATGCACCTAATTGATTTAAGTTTCTAATTATACAAATAACTTTGACTATAATGGTAACTTCTTGTAAAATTACATACATATGAAGGGGATTTTTGGATTATTTTAGAAAGGTCTAGTATTTTTTAAATGACAATAGGATTTGAAGAGGGAGAGACAAAAATACCATGAAATATTTGAAGAAAAAATCGGGGAAAATTTTATTAGCAACTGGATTAGCATTTTCTATGGCAGCTTGTGGTGTAACTGATAACAAAGAAAAAACAAACGCTGAATCTAGTAAACAACAAAACAATAATAATAATGATTCAAGCAATAATAACAATAATAGTAGTTCAAACAACTCTAATGGCAATAATAACAGTAACGGCAATGCAAATAACTCTAATGGCAATAATAACAATAACAGCAATGCAAATAACTCTAATGGCAATAATAACAGTAACGGCAATGCAAATAACTCTAATGGCAATAATAACAATAACAGCAACGCAAACAATTCTAGTGGTAATAATAACACTAATACAAATAATGAATGGGGCACTAATAATAGTAATAATAACTCGAATAATAATTCAAACAATAATCAACAAAAACCTAATCAAAATCAAGAGCAATCTGCTACAAGTGTAACTTTAGAACAACATGGGATTATTGTTACAGTTCATAAAGTTGAACAAGCTGATAATATAGTTCGTGTGAAGTACACAATTAATAACACTACAAACCAAACTATTTTTTCCGGTGCACCTGGGGCTAAAATAGAACAAAACGGAAAAAGTACAATACCATCAGATTTCAAAGGGAATTGGGATCAAAGAGGATATATTGCCCCACATACAAGTGTAGATGGAACAAACCTTTATTCATTGAGCGAAATAACAAATGAATTTGACTTTAAAATTAGACCTGATTTTGAGGATATAAAGAATAATCCACCCGTTGATAGTTTTATTTTAAGGGTAAAAATGTATTAATGAGAAATAAAATAATAGAAGATCAAACTAGATAGTTTTTCTAGATTGATCTTCTTATTTTATATTCCCCTTCATTGCAACACTTTTGCAGTATCCCCTTGCTCAAATCATCATAAACGTGATACATACTTACTTCCTATTTAGGGGAGCTGAAGCACGTTTTCCAATCTTTAAAGCAACTCTTCAGTTTCGTTCGGATGAACAAATAGAGTGGGAAACGGATTGGAAGATGGAGTGTTCGCATCACTCTTATTAAATTCCGCTCCAATTAGAAGGAAGAGATATGATAATAATTATGTTAGAGGGATGTTACAGCTGATGCGGAAATGGATACATGAAAACGTAAGGAAAAGTTTATAAAAGACTTAGCGTTGTAAATCCACATTTTTATGAGGCTATCCCATATAGAAATTTATCATTCTCCAGTTCAAAATGTTATGCAATAAAAAATATCTCGAATTTGAGATAAATAACTTGCTTTTTAATCACTTGAGCTGTAAAGTGATAGTAACGAAAGTGATTGAGTCATATGAAAAACATATACTCAGTTGCTTTCGATTAAAAAAACGAAGTAACTTATGCAGTAAAAACTAAGATGAATTTACAAAAATATAATGAGAAAAAATTGAAAAGCTAAGAAGCATATTATTTTTTAGGTATCACTTGACTAGTAAAATGAAAACGGAGGAATTATCAATGTATGAAATTAAAGGTCATCATCATATTTCAATGGTTACGAAAAACGGAAGTGAGAATAACCATTTTTATAAAAACGTGCTTGGTTTACGTCGTGTGAAAATGACGGTAAACCAAGATGATCCGTCCATGTATCACTTATTTTACGGAGATAGAACAGGAAGTCCAGGTACAGAATTATCATTTTTTGAAATGCCTTTAGTAGGAAAAACATACCGTGGTACGAATGCAATTACTCGAATTGGATTACTCGTTCCGTCAGAGGAAAGCTTACATTACTGGAAAGAACGATTTGAGAAATTTGATGTGAAACATAGTGAAATAACAACATATGCAAATCGTCCTGCTTTGCAATTTGAGGATGCTGAAGGTCTTCGTCTCGTGCTACTCGTTTCAAATGGGGAGAAAGTAGAGCACTGGGAAACTTGGGAGAAATCAGAAGTTCCTGCACAGCATCAAATTCAAGGAATGGGTTCTGTGGAAATGACAGTGCGTAGACTTGATAAACTGGCGAGTACATTAACAGATATATTTGGTTATACAGAGGTTAGCCGAAATGGCGAAGAAGCGATTTTCCAATCTATTAAAGGAGAAGCTTTTGGAGAAATCGTTGTGAAATATTTAGATGGTCCTACTGAAAAGCCAGGCCGCGGTAGCATTCATCATTTAGCAATTCGTGTAAAGAACGATGCAGAGCTTGCTTACTGGGAAGAACAGGTAATACAAAAAGGTTTCCATTCTTCAGGCATTATCGACCGTTTCTACTTTAAAAGCTTATACTTCCGTGAATCAAACGGAATCTTATTTGAAATTGCGACAGATGGACCAGGATTTACAGTTGATGGAGATGTAGAGCATTTAGGAGAAAAACTTGATTTACCGCCGTTCTTAGAAGATCAGCGAGCAGAAATTGAAGCGAAATTAGCACCTATTGAAGAGAAGTAATAGAAGAGAAAATATAAATTTAAAAACCCATTGGAGGAATATAAAATGAACCAATTAAAAGGAATTCACCACGTTACAGCAATTACAAGTAGTGCAGAAAAGAACTATGAGTTTTTCACTCACGTGTTAGGAATGCGTTTAGTTAAAAAAACAGTAAACCAAGATGATATTCAAACGTACCATTTATTCTTTGCAGATGATAAAGGTAGTGCAGGAACAGATATGACATTCTTTGACTTCCCAGGTGTTCCAAAAGGAGTACACGGTACAAATGAAATTTCAAAAACTTCATTCCGTGTTCCAACTGACGCAGCGTTAGCGTATTGGGTGAAACGCTTTGACCGTCTTGAAGTGGAACATACAGGCATTAAAGAGCAATTTGGTAAGAAAACTCTTTCTTTCGTTGACTTTGATGATCAACACTATCAATTAATCTCAGATGAATTAGATAACGGGATAGAATCAGGTACACCGTGGCAAAACGGTCCAGTTCCATTAGAATATGCAATTACTGGCTTAGGCCCTGTATTTATCCGCATTTCAAACTTTAGTTTCTTTAAAGAAGTGTTAGAAAAAGTTCTATTATTTAAAGAGATTGCGCAAGAAGGAGAATTCTATTTATTTGAAGTAAACGAAGGCGGAAACGGTGCTTCTGTCATTGTAGAACATAATACGGTTCTTCCAGAAGCACAACAAGGTTTTGGTACAGTGCACCATGCCGCATTCCGCGTAGAAGATCGTGCTGTATTAGAAGAATGGATTGAGAGAATAGGTAGCGTTGGTCTTCCGTCATCTGGATATGTAAATCGTCACTTCTTCGAGTCATTATACGCAAGAGTTGCACCACAAATCTTATTTGAATTTGCAACAGATGGCCCAGGATTTATGGGAGATGAGCCATACGAAACACTTGGCGAAAAATTATCATTACCTCCGTTCCTAGAGCCAAAACGTGAAGAAATTGAAAAATTAGTTCGTCCAATTGATACAGTAAGAAGCACGAAGGAATTTATTAAAGAGTAAAAGTAGAGATAGTAGAGCAAGTAGTTTTAGCTGATAGCTGAAATTGCTTGCTTTTTTATTTGTTCCATTAAGTTTTCTGACAATTGTTTCTCAAGTTATCAAAAAGGAAAAAATTGGTATAATTCATTTAAATTATAAACTTTCTGATAATTATTTTTCAATACATAGAAAAGAGGTGATACTATACAATTTTGATAATTGTATAAATATCCTAATTTTGTAATTTTAGGGAAAAGGGGATGCGAGTGTATGGGAGTAGATGTAGTAACAAGGGAGCAAATGAAACATTCTTTAGATGATTGGTATCGTGTAATGTTGCAGCAAAACATAGAGAAAGCTACGGAAATGCAAGAGGAGATTGAAAGTAAGATTAGTGGGTTGGATGTGGATCAGGATGTATTGCTTTATCATGCGTTATTGAACTTTAGATATGATGCATTAGTTGATTGGATTGGGGTTAGAGAAGATAGTTTTGATAAAGTGGAAGCTTTCGAAATTCCAACAGAGGGCTTTTTAGCTTATTATTATCACTTTTTCAAAGGATTTCATTGCACATTAATTTCAAATTATAACGAAGCGAAACAGCAGTACGAACAAGCTGAGAAGTTATTGAAATATATTGCAGATCCGATAGAACATGCGGAGTTTAATTATCGGATGGGGAATTTCTATTATCATTCCTATCAACAAATCAATGCGATTGATTATTTGAAAAAAGCAAAAGAAGATTTTACGAAGCAACAAGGATATGAGATTAATTTTGCTTTATGTGAGAATATTTTAGGGTTATGCTATGTTGATTTAAATCAATTTGAGTTAGCGGAGGAGATATTTAATCACTCACTAAATATTTTTCAGCAAATTGATCATGAAAAATATATTTTAATGGTTAGAAATAACTTAGGATTGCTATATGCAAATCAGAATTTATCAGAATTAGCAATTCAGCATTTATCCGAAGTAACAAAGAAAGCTCCTAATCATTTTAGAGCACTTTACTTGGAAGCTGATGAATATTTAAAAATAAATGAATTTGAAAAAGCGAGTGTCATAATAAGTAAAGGATTACATATTTGTAATCAGTTGAAGAATCAAGAATATCAATCCCGATTTATGGTTTTAAGTGAAATGAATACAAATGTTGATGCATTAGAGGAGGCTGTTATAGCGGGAGCTTCTTACTTTGAAAGAGAAGAGTTGTTTGACTGTATTCAGGAATATACAGAACGCTTAGCAGATAAATTTTATAATGTAAACAATCATGAAAAGGCTAGTAAATACTATCGCATGAGTAACGAATCAAGGAAAAAACAGGTGGCAAAAGGGGCGTTAAAATAATGAGAAAAATTGTGTTAACAGTAATTGGATTTGCATTTATTTTTTCAGTTTTAGGTTCCCACAATTTTAATGCTGTTGCTTTTAATAAGGGAGACACAGGTGGAGCGCCAGCAAGACCAGACTATGTTAGCTTTAATAAGGGAGACACCGGCGGAGCGCCAGCAAGACCAGACTACGTTAGCTTTAATAAAGGAGATGGCGGAGCACCAGCAGATAATAGAGGAGACGGCGGAGTAAGCCAACTATAATAACAAAGAAAAGGACTTCAACATGAAGTCCTTTTCTTTGTTATGAGGCCATGCAGATAAAAGAATTGACTTACTTTAAATATGTAACTATAATAGTTACAAAATAACCATCACTAATAGAAGTGAGTAATATTTTTTTAATATAATTGTAACTAATTTAGTTACAATTAAAAATAATCATAAAACAACCAAATAATGTAAAAACTTTAAATAGCAACAAGAGAAAGGAGACGGGAATTTTGAAACGGTTTAAATTTTATTTTATTAGCGGTATTGCGCTCGTTTTGTTAATCGTATGTAACTTCGTTGATAAGCCGATTGCAAAGGTTGGAGAAGTGAAAAATACTGTTATGATGAAGCTGAATACGAAAGAGAGTATGGCGCAAATTGATGGACAGACGATTTATTTTAAGCAAATTGGTGAGGGCAAGCCGCCTTTACTTATGCTTCACGGGTTTGGTGGTTCATCTGATGGGTTTAGTGATATTTATCCGGAACTTGCACGAGATCACACGATTATAGCGGTTGATATTTTAGGATTTGGACGTTCTTCGAAGCCGGTTGATTTTCAGTATTCGTTTCCTGCGCAAGTGAATTTATATTATAAGTTAATGAAGAAACTCGGATACGATCAATTCGCAGTACTTGGTCATTCGATGGGCGGAGAGATGTCTCTAAATTTAGCGTATTTATATCCGGATGCAGTAACGCATCTCGTTTTAGCGGATTCTACAGGGATCGAGTCTTTCCAGCAAAAAGAAAGCTATGAAGTGCCGCCGCTATCAACGGATTTAC
Source organism: Bacillus sp. AR2-1 (assembly GCF_008368755.1). NCBI lineage: Bacteria > Bacillati > Bacillota > Bacilli > Caryophanales > Bacillaceae > Bacillus > Bacillus sp. AR2-1. The sequence continues at coordinate 76,187 of NZ_QORY01000035.1, read as the reverse complement.
AAACTGTAACAGAGATTACAGATTATAATAAAAATGCAGTGAAAAATAGTCGCGACGATAAAGAGCATTATGATCAACTGACGAAAATGAGAGAGCGCCGCATCGCGATGGAAGCCGATAAAATTAAGGTGCCGACTTTAATTATATGGGGACGACACGATAAGAGCGTTTCTTGGAAAAATGGTGAACTGTATCATGAGCTATTTACGAATAGTACGTTCCATATCATTGAAAAAGGATACCATGCACCGTTTCGCCAGGAACCAATAGAGTTTATGGAATATGTACAAGCGTTCTTCGCGAAGAATCCACAATAAATTTTAAGCATAAATCCACTTCTTTCCTCATACAGTGAAACTAATAAGGCTTGTCTAAGGAAAGGAATGAAGTACAGTGGAAACTTTACCATGGTGGGTGTATCTTGTAATCGTCGGGATCGTATTAAGTGGCTACATGGTTTTATATACTTCAAAAAAAGAGCAAGATATGGATAATGAGTTTATCGAAAAAGAAGGCGAAGTGTATATGAAGCGTTTAGAAGAAGAGCGAGAGAAACGGAATCAGGATACTGATAAGGATTCGGTATTGCTTTAATAGAAATTTTGAAAGGCTATCACCTAGTAGAATTTTATATCTAGGTGATAGCCTTTTTCTTCTGGGGGAGCAGGTTATATAAGTTTAACTTTACATGTATACGAGATTCATCATGAACTTTTATAAATGGTATTTATATATTTTTTTACTCATAAGAATGGAACTAGCGCAGTATTTACTGGGGGGGATTAACAATGCATAGGGATGAAACATCATTACATCCTGATACAGGTGTTACATCTGTAATGTTTGTTGAGCGTTCATTAAATGAAATTCGTTTTTGGTCTAGAATCATGAAGGAGCATTCTTTTTTTCTTCGCTTAGGGTTTAGATGTGAGGATACTCAACTAATCGAAGAGGCTAATCAATTTTATCGATTGTTTGAACATATCGAACAAATAGCGCATTCCTATACAAATGAAACAGATCCTGAGCAAATAAAAAGATTTAATTCAGAAGTACAACAAGCCGCAACTAATATTTGGGGATTTAAACGAAAAATTTTAGGATTAATTCTCACATGTAAATTGCCAGGACAAAATAACTTTCCATTGTTAGTTGACCATACCAGTAGGGAAGCTGATTATTTTAGAAAACGTTTAATACAATTAAATGAAGGTAAATTAGATGCTCTTCCTGATGCTATTATTAAAGAAAATGTTTTCTTTTTAAGGATTATGGCAGACCATGCTAAATTTATTGGTCATCTTCTTGATCCATCGGAAAGAAAGCTTGTAGACACAGCGCGGAATTTTAGCAATGATTTTGATGAATTGATGTATCAAGCAATTGACTTAGAATCTATGAAACCACAATCTCAAACAGTCCCACTTTTAGATCAATTTTTAGATCAAAATCGTGTGTCGGTTGCATCTCTTCGGGATTTTAAGAAAACAGCACGTGATTTAATTGAGCAATGTAAAATAAAGAGTATCATTCATCCATTATTAGCAGATCACGTTTTCCGTGAAGCTGATAGATTTCTTGAAATAATTGATATGTTTGATACTCATCTTACAAATATTCAATCACAACCTAGATATTAGAAGATAAGGAAAGATACTATTTTACTTTCAGCTGAGAAGTTAACAATTTATTGTTAGCTTCTTTTCTTTTTGATGAAAAAGTTTAAAAATGAAACTTTGCGTTATTCTTTCTGGAGAATGATAAGAAGGAATAGCGTATTTTTTTATGTCTCCTCCTGTATTTACTAGTGTTCATTAGTTGTATTATTGTTCGGGAAATTATTATAGAAGAAAAGTATATAAAACCAGCGTGATATAAAGTATGAAATAGCGCCATTTTACTATGTAACGCACAAGTTGCACCACCTAAGCAATGACAACTCGCTTTACTCTTCATCAGTTATTTGCCCATACTAGACGTAGAGAGGTGATAAACACAGTATGATTTTTAGTGAACGCTTGAAACGAGAACGAGAAAAACGAAATTGGTCGCAACATGATTTGGCTGAAAAAATTCATGTAAGTAGACAATCTGTTTCGAAATGGGAGACGGGAAAGAACTAACCGAGCATTGAAATTATTATTCATCTAAGTGGTCTGTTCGGTATTACGATTGATGAGTTATTAAGGAGCGATGAAGAGTTGACGCAAAAAGTAATTAACGATAGCAAACAATTAGCATATCCAAAATGGAAGGTGTTTTTCGATAGTTTATTTATGATGGGCGTATTTTTATTTCTTACAAAAATCGTTGTATGGATGTTAAATAAGCTTGCCGGAGCGAGCATTACACTTGTAGCAGATGCACCGTATGTAATGAATTTTTTACCCCTCATATTAATGGTTATAGGTGGCACGGGTTCTGATAAGTTGAAGAAAATATATAGATAGAGGAAATAATTTCCCCACACTAGCTGTTCTTTCTACTCAAATTGTGTACTATAAAGGATAGGATGACATAAAGAAGGGGACATTTAGAATGGAATTTCATGAACAGAAGATTTTGCCGGCAGTGAGGCAAATTAAAGATTTGGAAAAGCTATTACATAGTTCATATGAGTATATTGTTATTTTAGATATTCATGTTGGTCAATTGAAGAGTGTTGTGTCACTTGCGAAGCAGCATAGTAAAAAGGTGTTTTTACATGTTGATTTGATCCATGGATTACAAAGTGATGGGCATGCGACGGAGTTTTTATGCCAAGAATATAAACCGTACGGGTTACTGTCGACAAAGGCGAGCGTGATTATGAAGGCGAAGCAAAAGGGTGTCGTGTCAATTCAACGCATCTTTTTAATTGATTCTAGCGCGATGGAAAAGAGCTGTAATTTGCTAGAAAAGACGAAGCCGGATTATATAGAGGTGCTCCCTGGTGCGCTAACGGATGTGATTGCTGAAGTGAAAGAGCGTACTGGTGTCCCGATTTTAGCGGGTGGTTTCATTCGTACTGTGCAAGATGTTGAAAGAGCTTTAAGTGCTGGTGCGACAGCAATTACGACATCAAAAAAAGAACTATGGAAACATTACCAAAAAAAGTGACGAAAATGTGAAAAAATTCTGTTGACACCGCTTTCATGAAAGGTTAACATTATAGACAAGTTAATAAACGTGACGGAGAAAAGAAGAGATCCACATTTTATTGTTTCTATATATTTTTATATAGAAGCATGTAAGCTGTGGATCTTTTTCTTTTGAAAAAACGAATGGCCATTCATTTTACCTCTATCACATTTGAACGCATTTAAATTGATTGTGGAGGGATTTTATGTCAGCATTTTTAGGGGAATTAATAGGGACAGCGTTGTTAATCGTACTTGGTGGCGGCGTTTGTGCTGGTGTAAGTTTAAAGAAATCGTTTGCGAAAGATTCTGGATGGATTGTCATTACAATGGGCTGGGGCTTAGCGGTAGCGGTAGCAGCGTACGCGGTTGGATCAATTAGTGGGGCACATTTGAATCCGGCTTTAACGATAGGACTAGCATTTAAGGGAGCGTTCCCATGGAGTGACGTACCAGGTTATATCGCAGCACAAATGATTGGGGCAATTATCGGGGCAGTTATCGTATATTTACATTACTTACCACACTGGAAAGAAACAGAAGATCCAGGAACAAAGTTAGGCGTATTTGCAACAGGTCCAGCAATTCCGAACACATTTGCAAACCTTTTAAGTGAAATGATTGGAACATTCGTTTTAGTATTTGGTATATTAGCAATTGGAGCAAATAAATTTGCAGATGGTTTAAATCCATTTATCGTAGGTTTCTTAATTGTAAGTATTGGTTTATCATTAGGTGGAACGACAGGATACGCGATTAACCCGGCTCGTGATTTAGGTCCGCGTATCGCACACTTCTTCCTTCCGATTGCAGGAAAAGGCGGTTCGAACTGGAAGTATGCATGGATTCCAGTAGTTGGTCCAATTCTAGGTGGATCACTTGCAGGATTATTCCATCAAGTTGTATTTGAAGGAAAACAAAATGCAGCACTTATTTATGTGATTATTGCAACTGTGATTGTACTAGCAATCTCTTATATGACAAGTAAAAAAAGTGAAAGCACTACAAATAGTAGAAAAGTAGCATAGGGGGAAACCATTATGAAAAAATATATTCTTTCTTTAGACCAAGGAACAACTAGCTCACGCGCAATTCTTTTCAATAAAAAAGGTGAAATTGTTCATTCAGCTCAAAAAGAGTTTACACAACATTTTCCAAAGCCAGGCTGGGTAGAGCATAACGCACAAGAAATTTGGGGATCTATTTTAGCAGTTATCGCAACTTGCTTAAGTGAAGCAGATGTAAAACCAGAACAAATCGCTGGTATCGGTATTACGAACCAACGTGAAACAGCGGTTGTATGGGATAAAACGACTGGAAAACCAATTTACAACGCAATCGTATGGCAATCTCGTCAAACAGTTGAAATTTGTGATGAGCTAAAAGAAAAAGGTTATAGCGAAATGGTTCGCGAAAAAACAGGTCTTTTAATTGACGCATACTTCTCTGGTACGAAAGTAAAATGGATTTTAGATAACGTTGAAGGTGCAAGAGAAAAAGCAGAAAACGGCGATCTATTATTCGGAACAATTGATACGTGGCTTGTATGGAAATTGTCTGGCGGTAAAGCGCACGTAACGGATTACTCAAATGCATCACGTACATTAATGTTTAACATTCACGACTTACAGTGGGATGATGAGCTTCTAGACATGTTAACAGTGCCAAAGAGCATGCTTCCAGAAGTACGTCCATCATCTGAAATATATGGAGAAACAATTGATTATCACTTCTTCGGTCAAAATATACCGATTGCAGGTGTAGCTGGTGACCAACAAGCAGCATTATTTGGACAAGCTTGTTTCGGTGAAGGTATGGCGAAGAACACGTACGGAACTGGTTGCTTCATGTTAATGAACACAGGAGAAAAAGCAGTAGCTTCTGAGCACGGCCTATTAACAACAATTGCATGGGGTATAGATGGTAAAGTAAACTACGCATTAGAAGGAAGTATTTTCGTAGCAGGTTCTGCAATTCAATGGTTACGTGACGGAATGCGCATGTTTAAAGATGCAAGTGAGAGTGAAGTGTACGCATCACGCGTTGCATCAACTGATGGTGTATACGTGGTACCAGCATTCGTTGGACTAGGAACACCTTATTGGGATAGTGAAGTACGCGGCGCTATGTTTGGTGTAACGCGCGGTACGACGAAAGAGCATTTCATTCGTGCAACACTAGAATCTTTAGCATACCAAACGAAAGATGTATTATGTGCAATGGAAGCAGATTCAGGTATTGAACTGAAAACATTACGCGTTGATGGTGGAGCGGTTAAAAATAACTTCTTAATGAAGTTCCAAAGTGATATTTTAGACGTTCCTGTAGAGCGTCCAGTAATCAACGAAACGACAGCTTTAGGTGCAGCGTACTTAGCTGGTCTTGCGGTTGGATATTGGAAAAACCAAGATGAAATTAAAGAACAGTGGCATATGGACAAACGCTTTGAACCAACGATGGAAGCGGAAACAAGCGAAGAGCTATATGCTGGATGGAAAAAAGCGATTGAAGCAACAAAAGCTTTCAAATAATCATAAACAGTGTTATAATGGTGACAAGTTAATAATTCGGTAGGAGATTTGGAGAGACCACAACACGCTATAGAGGCGAAATCTATAGCGGAGTTCGTGGTCTCTTTTTTCGTTATCAAAGGGAGGAATTACCATGAAATTTTCAAGTAAACAACGTAAAGACGTATTAAACGGAGTAAATAAACAAGAGTTAGATGTGATCGTAATTGGTGGAGGTATTACTGGTTCTGGTATTGCATTAGATGGGGCAACACGCGGGTTATCAACAATTGTGTTTGAAATGCAGGACTTTGCAGCAGGTACATCAAGTCGTTCAACGAAGCTTGTACACGGTGGTCTACGTTATTTAAAACAACTTGAAGTGAAAATGGTAGCAGAGGTGGGGAAAGAGCGTGCGATCGTATATGAGAACGGTCCCCATGTAACAACACCAGAGTGGATGTTACTTCCATTCCATACAGGCGGTACGTTCGGATCATTCAGTACATCAATTGGTCTTCGTGTATATGACTTCTTAGCAGGCGTAAAACGAAGCGAGCGCAGAAAAATGTTTAACCGTGAAGAAACATTAAACAAAGAGCCTCTTGTAAAAAAAGAAGGATTAAAAGGCGGCGGTTACTACGTAGAATATCGTACAGACGATGCGCGTCTTACAATTGAAGTAATGAAAGAAGCAATTGAACACGGTGCGAAAGCTGTTAACTACGCAAAAGTAGACAGTTTCTTATATAAAGATGGAAAAGTATGCGGTGTACGTGTAATCGATTTACTAGATGGCGAAGTGTATGAAGTGTACGGTAAGAAAATTGTAAACGCAGCTGGCCCTTGGGTAGATACACTTCGTGAAAAAGATAACTCGAAAAAAGGGAAAGTACTTCAGTTATCAAAAGGTGTCCACTTAGTAATTGACCAAAAACGTTTCCCATTAGGGCAAGCTATTTACTTCGATACACCAGATAAACGTATGGTGTTCGCGATTCCTCGCGGCGGAAAAACATACGTAGGTACAACGGATACGTTCTATGATAAAGACGCAGCTGTACCACACATGACAACAGAAGATCGAACATACATCATTAATGCGATTAACTACATGTTCCCAAGTGTGAAAATTACAGAAAAAGATGTGGAGTCAAGCTGGGCTGGTGTACGTCCGTTAATTTACGAAGAAGGTAAGAATGCATCTGAAATTTCTCGTAAAGATGAAATTTGGACTTCTGAATCTGGTTTAATTACAATCGCAGGTGGTAAATTAACAGGATACCGTAAAATGGCTGAAATGGTAGTAGACTACGTAACAAACCTATTACAAAAAGAAGGTCATAGTGCATATCCGAAGAGCGACACGAAACATATGCCAATCTCTGGTGGGCATGTAAGTGGTTCACACGGATTCCCAGCATTCGTTGCGAAAAAAGCAGACGAGGGTACGAAATCTGGTTTAACGAAAGCACAAGCAGAAGAATTCGCGAAATTCTATGGCTCTAACGTTGACGTACTGTTCGACTTAGCGAAAAAACATAAAGACGAAGCGAAAGAATACAACATGCCGCTAGACGTTCTAATCCCACTTGTATACGCAATGGATTACGAAATGACAGCAAAACCAGTTGACTTCTTCGTACGCCGCAGAGGCGCTGTGTTCTTCAACATCCACTGGGTATACGAGTGGAAAGAAGCAGTAATCAACTACATGGCTGCGAAACTAGGCTGGAGCAAAGAAGAGCAAATGAAATACACAGCTGAATTAGAAAAAGCATTAACAGACGCTGTCATTCCTGTAGATCAACAAGAACAAGCAGCTGCATTAGCGTAAAATAGAGAAACACCTGAAGAGAACCTCTTCAGGTGTTTTTTATCCTTTTCGGCAAGAAGGCTCCATCTGATTTGTGTTACGGGTGAAACCCAACAATTCAGGTGGAGCTGAATTGCCGTCAGAAGGTAGTCTGAACTCTTTTGTTTTTTGTCTTACGATACAATCTGCCCTTAGATAAGGAGGGAATATATCTTAAGATAACGAAATTGGATAATAATCATCATTTGGTTACCTTGACTAAAAATAAATAAAATATGTTACAATGATGATAGAGTATATAGTATGAATTTTGCATAAAATAAAGAAGACAGAAGCCTGAGAAACTTCTGCCTTGTGTAACCTAACTTACTATTGTGGTGGTAGTAGGTGCGGTTATAAGACAATTACATTAACGTTTTAGCCGAGAACCGCCCTTACCTTTTCCACGAAGCAGGGTGGTTCTCGCTTTTTTGTATACAGAAATTAGCCACGGACCGACGTATCTTCTACCGATGACAACGCCAGCTCCGGTTAGGATACCATACACTAATTTAATTACAAACATCGCGATCATTTTATCACCTCCCCCCTTTTTTCAAAATGGAAGAGATGATTATCACACCTACTAGTTATAGCTTATTAAGTTACATTTCAATTGTATTATGTTTTAAAATAGGGAACAAGACAAATGAATACGGATATGAGGTGCAGCATGAAAAAATTAATTACTTATGATTCTGAAATTCAGATGGCATATCTGTATGTAATTCCATTCACTTCAGAAATTGAGATTGAATCAACTGAAGAGTTGGAAGAAAATCCAAAACTGAATGTAGATATAGATCAATTTGATCGTATAGTGGGGATTGAGTTTTTTGGAGAAAATGCTGATAAATTAAAAGGATTAACAAATAGAAGTAAAATATATAAAAAGAAAGCTTCAAATGATAATACATACATATACTCATTTAGAATTTCTCAGGATATTCATTTGCAAAAAGTGTTATTTCAAAACGTTGTATTTTATTTTGCAGATAAGAAGTATGAAGAATTTATTGGTTTTGATATTATCAAGCCATCTTTATATGGCCATGAAATATTAGATTCTTTAAGTGAGTGTTAGGAGGGAAGAGGACTCGATTGAATGGGTTCTCTTTTTCATTTAGCGATGAGGGGAATCTTGACGATAGAAAACTAAGACAAAATCCTTATTGCAAACTTAAAAAGCGCCTTGGGAGAAAGGCGCTCTTTAGGTGAATGTATTGTAACGACTATTCGGTTTATTATATGTAAGTTGCTGAGGAAGTGATTTATAAAAAACATTATTGCCAAACGGATTTTTTTTGTAAATTTATAAAACTTTTCCATACAGTACGTCGTCTAATATATGGGAAGGAGGAAATGATGTGGATGAATTAACGGTAGAAGCGTTTGAAATAGAAGATAAGGAACTCCTTATCGATGAAATCATGAACAAGTATGGACAAGAAGTCTTACAACTTGTGTATTCATATGTAAATAATAAAGAGGTTGCTGAGGATGTAACGCAAGATATATTTGTGAAATGTTATAAATCTCTTCATACATACAAAGGGAAGTCGAATGTGAAAACGTGGTTATGGAGAATTGCGATTAATCAATGTAAGGACTATATAAAGAGTTGGTATAACAAAAAGGTGATCGTGGCAGAGGATGAATCTGCTTACATTGGGGTTCAAAATGATAGTGTCGAACAAATTGTCATTCAAAATGCGGAGGACCGTGAGCTCGCTTCTGCAGTAATGAATTTACCGATAAAATATCGAGAAGTTATTTATCTATTTTATTATGAAGAATTATCAATTAAAGAGATTGCTATTGTAATAGACGTGAAAGAAAACACGATAAAAACGAGACTGAAAAAAGCGAAGGAGCTTTTGAAGAAAGGATTGGAGGAATAATCAAATGGAAGATCGATTAAAAGGCCTGCGAAAATCAATGGAGAATACAACGTTTAAACATTTGAGTTTTTCTAATCAACATCGAAAGCAGGTGCGTGAAAAAATCAATGCTTTAAACGAAAAAGAAGAGGATATCTCTTTAGCTATCTTACAACTCCTCAGTAATGAAAAAACAGGGTACGAATTGTCACAGCTACTACGAGGGAGAGGGATTCGGAAATTCGAAGGAAATGAAGGGTTTTTATATACCGTATTACATCGCCTAGAGCAGAACCGTTTTATTCAATCTAGCTGGGATCATGCAGGAGCGAAATATTATCAATTAAATGATAAAGGAAGAAAGATGCTGCGAAAGGCAGAAAAAAATGCTACGAAGGTACAATTTATACTAAAAGGCTTAGTACAGGAGTGAGGCGAAATTGAATAAAAAAGGGGAGCGTTTTGTAAGCGAAGTTACGAATCATATTAAATCAAAAGAAGCGAAAGATTTTGTAGCAACTGAACTAGAGTTTCACTTAAAACAGGCAAAGAACACATGGATAGAAAAAGGATTAAGTGAGGAAGTTGCTGAAAATAAAGCTGTGGAACAAATGGGAAGTCCGATTAAATTAGGGCAGGAGCTTAATAAACTGCATAAGCCAAAGGTGGATTGGTGTTTACTTATTTTATTAGTGACTGCTATGGGGTTAGGGTTTTTACCGGTTATAGCTTTTGGATATATGAATGATTTACTAATGAATAAAGTGATATCTGTTATTCTCGGTATTGCAACAGTTGTAGTTATGATGCTGACTGATTATCGGAAGTTAGAAAGATTCGGGTGGCTGTTTTATACAATTGGGGCACTTATCTTGTTAATATTAAATTATTTTCCGAACGTTTTGGTGGCTGGAGAACCGTTAATAAAAATTGGTCCCGTTGCAATTAGTCGTTTAATGGCAGTGCCGTTCTTTTTTCTAGCTTGGGCTTCTTTTTTCAATAATAGTAGGTTGAAAGTTAGGTATCTTGTCGCCCTATATTTATTTTCTCTGTATTTATTCTTAATTGGAGCCGCTTTTTCAACGATGTTTATTTATATCACGATGGTCTTCGTTATGCTTTGGTGGAGTAAATTAGGAAAGAAAACGGCATGGCTCATTACAATTTTACCAATTTTACCCTTTATTATTAGGGATCTATTTTCCTGGTCGGCTGTAAAAGAATACCGGATAGCTAGAATTTTAGGAATGTTAAACCCAGAGCATGATCTATGGTATTTACGTTTAAAAGAGGCGATGTCTTTAGCAGGTTGGTTTGGTACATATGGAAATATAAAGTCTATCCCTGCTGCCCATACTGATTTTGTATTCGCGAGTTTGACTTACTACTATGGATATGTGCTTGCGTTAGTTCTTGTCTTGATTCTTTCTCTTTTTGCAGTAAGAATAATGAACATAGCTTATAAAATAAATGATGGATATGGTAAATTGCTCCTCGTTGGCGGAGTGACTCTTTTTGTAATCCATTTTATTTGTAACGTTGGCATGATCCTTGGGATATTACCACGTTTTTCTATATCATTACCTTTTATTAGTTACGGATGGATACCAACTCTATTTCATGCATTTATAATGGGGATTGTGCTGAGTGTATATAGGCGTAAGGATATTTCAGTTAGAATGAGAAAAACACCTTGAATCATCAAGGTGTTTTCGTTATAAGCTCAAAACTCTCCGAATCAGCCCCAAGTATAAAAGGACTAACCTCGCCAACGCTATAAAGTTGCAGTTCATGCATTGCGCGCGTGCAAGCAGTGTAGAACAATCTACGAACGCTCTCATCGCTGTACACATCTTTAGAAGCATCGTAAATAATAACAGCATCAAATTCGATACCTTTCGCTAAGTAAGCAGGGATCACGACAATGCCTTGCTCATACTCGGCTGAGTTACTTTTCACAAGTTTAATATTCTCGATATGACGAAGTGCTTCGTAGGCAGCGGCGCTTTCGGCGGCAGATTTACATATAATTGCGATCGTATTGTGCTGCTCTTTTTGTAGTGCAGCAACTTTGGCAGTAATATGCTCGTGCAGTTCGCTGTTATTCGATACTTTCGTCACTGTAGGTTTCTCGCCGTCACGTTCAAAGGCGTGAATGTTCTTTCCTTCTGGTACGAGAGCACGTGTAAATTCAATAATGGGTTTTGTTGAGCGATAGCTACGAGTTAAGTTGATGCCGTTCGTTTCATCTGGTCCGTATAAGCTAGTAAGTGTGTTGAAATTCACTGCTTCACTCGCATGGGCAAATATCGCTTGGTTAAAGTCTCCGAGTACAGTCATTCTTGCAGCAGGGAAGAGACGTTTTAAAAACTCAAACTGAAACGGCGAATAATCTTGCGCTTCGTCTACGAGTACGTGTTTAATCGATCTATTCGTTTGGAAGCCTTCAATTAACTCTTTTAAAAGTAAAAATGGCGTTGCATCCTCGTAATATAACTTTCCTTCATCAAGCATGTTTACTGTTAAGGAGCAAATGTCATCCCATTCCTTCGGCTTTTCTCCAGTAACCCATGATGCATCTGTGAAGAGTTGTTTATATATGCCTGTGAAATTGATGAAACGCAATGTTTGAACGCCTTTACGAAGCGGCTTCAATTTTTTACGAACAATCATACGTCCAAGTACTTTCGTTTCTTTCTCAAAATCATTAAAGGAGTTGTCGTCAAACTCGCCTTTTTTCTGTAAATATTTATAAGCCTTTTGATATTCATCTTTACTCAGTAATTCAATTTCCTCTTCTACCCAAGGCTTTTTCAGCTCTGTTTTTTCAATTGCATCTATTTGTTTATTTAGCCAATCTGTTAACTTTTCAATTCGATTATGGAAACGGAGGGAGGAGTCAGTGTTGTAAAATTGTTCTGTAATTTCTTTAGCAGAAACAATTAACTTTCCTCTAAATTTCATTCCTCTAAATAACATGCCTGAAGATTCAAGAGATTGTCTGTACGTTCTAATCATTTCAAAAAATTGAGTGGATGCTTTAAAGCGAATGCTCGCATTTCTCGTTTTATAGGTAGGGCTATTCGTTTCAGTTAACATATATTCTAATTGCTCATAAGGGTCTTCAACGTCAAATGCTTTACTTAGTCTATGGTTTAAATATTCTTGGAATGTCACTTGTTGCATATTTTCTTCACCGAGTTCAGGTAGTACGTTAGAAACGTAGCTATTGAACATAGAGTTAGGGGAGAAGAGAATAATTTGATCTGCTTTTAGCCATTCGCGATATTTATATAGTAAGTAGGCGATTCGTTGCAGGGCAGCTGACGTTTTACCACTACCAGCAGCTCCTTGCACGATAAGAAGTCGGCCTTCATCGTGACGGATAATTTCATTTTGCTCGCGCTGAATTGTAGCGACGATGCTCTGCATATGTTTGTTCGTACCTTTTCCGAGCGCTTGTTGCAAGATTTCATCACCAATTGTAAGGCTCGTATCGAACATAGAATCAATCTCGCCATTTTGAATAATGTATTGTAATTTTTTCTCCACATTACCGTGGATTACGCCGCCTGGTGTACTGTATTCAGCCGGTCCTGGTGGATAATCGTAGTACACACTCGAAATAGGTGCGCGCCAGTCATATATAAGAAAGTTTTCCCCGCTTGCATCAGTAAGTGTAGCTACGCCGATATAAATTTGATCCGCGGCAGATTCTCCTTCTTCTTTGAAATCAATTCGTCCGAAATAAGGTGCTTTATGCATACGTCTTAATGCGGCAAGTCGATTAAAGGTGTGCTTATGGGTAATTTGTGTGACAGCTAGTGACTGAGCTTGTTGTCTCAAGTTGATAACTGTTTCAAGATAATCATCGAAAGTATCAGTGTTTACTTTCACGTCATCCCAAAAGTGTTTACGAATATTGATTACTTCTGCCCGGCGTCTGCCAGTTTCGTTTTCCAGTTTATCAATTTGCTCCGTAATTGTTTCAATTACGGTATCCAATCGTTTTTGCTCTAAATCAAGTTTTTTGTTCATACGTAAGCACTCCTTTAAAAGTGAAAAATAGAGGTTGACTGAAGATGTGTTTTGGTGTACAATTAAGATACGGATAAATACGTTCTATATATTTTTGAAAACGTGTTTCTGTACTAATTTAACATAGTTTTTTCATTTAATCAATGATAATAAGATAAACCTTGGTTCCGCGCGGTGGAATCGAGGTTTTTTTGTGTTTCTTGAAGAGGGGATCGCGATCATTGTCAGTTTTTGTCGGTAAGTCGATATATTTTGAAAATCGCCGATATAATTAGAGTTGCGGTCGATATAATTGAAAAATCGCTGATATAATTTAGATTCACGAAAATCAACTACATAATTTTATGTACCGAATCTAGACGCAATGTATCGAGAGAAGAGTGCAAACAAAAAAGCTCGGGCTAATCCCGAGCTTTTCATTATTTCTTTTCGTCTTTCTTAGCGTCAGCTTTTTGCTCTTTGAAAAGATCTTTTAAATCTTTATCTTCAACTTTTACGTCAGCTTTTTTGATTTCTTTCATCATAAGATCGTTCATGAATTCAGCGTCTTGTGCTTTCTTCGCAACTAACTCTTTTTTCAGGTCAGCTTTTGATTGCTCGAATGATTTTTCTGGCTCTTTAATGTCTGTAACTTTAATGATGTGGTAACCGAATTGTGTTTTTACAGGTTCGCTTACTTCATCTTTTTTCAGTTTATAAGCAGCATCTTCGAATTCTTTAACCATTTTACCATGTTCGAAGAATCCTAAGTCTCCACCTTTTTCTTTTGAACCAGTATCTTCAGAGTATTGTTTCGCTAACTCTTCGAAAGATTTACCTTGTCCAAGTTCCTCTTTAATTTTTTTCGCAGTCGCTTCATCTTTTACAAGAATGTGGCTTGCTTTAACTTCAGGCTTGTAGTTATCTTTTAATTCTTTATCAGTGATTGTTTTCTCGATAGCTTTTTCTTGAGCTAATTGAGCACGCACACCAGTTTTTAAAGTTTCTTCTTTAATACCTTGTTGTTTTAATAGTGTATCGAATTGATCACCGTATTGTTTTTTCATTTCATCGAACTTTTTGTCTACTTCTTTGTCTTCAACTTTGTAGTTTTTAATAAGTACTTTTTCCATAACCATGTTGTTTAGTACTTGTTTACCAGCTTGTGTCTTCATTTGATTGTAGAACTCGTCTTTTGTAATGTCACCAGCTTTAGATGTAACGATTTTGTCTGATGATGATCCTGTTCCACATGCTGATAATGCGATTACACTTGTTGCGGCTAAGGCAAGCATAGCTTTCTTCATTCGATAAACACTCCTACTATTATGTATTTTTAATTTATCCTACACCAATGAATTTTAGTTCATAAGAGCCCGATTAAGTCTCACTGATACTTTTGCTTTGTATATTGGTAAAGCGCGCTTAACAGGGCTTACCGAGGCTGAGGATAAAGTTAAGATGCGTGTCATTTATTTCATAGTATAAGCAATATGTACAAAATTTAATATATCATATTTCGACTCGATTTCATATTGATAAAGAAAATTTAACCAGTGCGTGTCAGATTTTGAAGGTGTTCCATATTGGGCGCATGCCGCATATACAGAAAAGAGGAGGGGATGGGGATGAATTCTCAACTTATTTTATTACTTGTACTGTTTATTTTATTGGTTATAGTAGGTATAATTTGCTTATAGAGGAAAAAAGTGAGGAAGGGGCTTCCTTCCTCACTTTCCATGAAATATAATTTCTATATAACTAGAAATTAATAAAATTGTTATACATACATTAATAACCCGAAAGACACCGGGTTGGCGGCTCGCAGCTATTTGTTTTCGTTCACACAGTGTATGTGTCATGAAATTCGTGTAAAATATAACAAGAAGTGCGAATGCGACAAAAACAACTGTTATAAGTGTCATGAGGCGAGACCTCCTTTTGGTAAAATACATATACTTTATATATTGTATCATACGATATTTTGTTCGTGTTATAAAATTCAGAAATAGAAGACTTTGTGTTAGAAAGAGAGGGAGAAAATGGACGTTGTTAGAAGATTAGAACAAGCTGAATACTACGTAGACCTACTATTTAAAATGATTGATGAAGAAAAGTGTCCATTTTATTCTTTGATCATAAAGAAAAAAGCTCGTAAAAAAGATATTGAACGTATACTAAATCTTTGTGAAATATTGAACGAGCAATATGTAGTGGAGAAAGCAGAAGGACTTCTTTTGTTCGATGCGCTGTTAGATCAATTTGAAAAAGCGCTTCCACATCAGCTCGAAGTACACGAAACTGCGGAAGCGCTAGCAAAACAAGGTTTATTTAAGCCGCTTATGAATGAATTCTTAAGCATGATTGCGAAACAATAAATAGATTACTTCTTAACTAACTTCTGATCGGATTCCGTAAAATTCTCCTCAATATTCTCTAATGATTTCTCAAAAATATCGATGAAGTCTTGTCCGTAAATGTTGCGCAAGATAGCGATAAGTTCGATATTTTCTGGGAACTTACCATAGAAATTACGAAGTGCAAGAGCCCCATTAAATACAGAGTTATTTTCAGGATCATACTCCTCCATTAAGCGAAGTAGTAATTCTTCCCCTTTGTCTGTAATCTCAATGTACGTATTTCGTTTATCATCTTCTTTTTTTGAGAATACAAGATAGCCGCGTTCTTCCAGCTTTTTCGAGAAGTTAAACGCCGTTGATACGTGCATAACTCCAAACTTAGCAATCTCAGAAATAGAAGCCCCTTTTAAATGATAAGCGATTGACAAAATATGATGCTCATTAATGTTTAAATCGTAAGGCTTAATCCACTGTTGCCAATCTTTCTCTACACATTTCCATAACGCTTTCGATAATTGAGCAATGCGTTGGCTGAAAATCATCGCTTCTTTTACCGAGTAATCTTTTTCTCCACTTTTCATTTACTCACCCACTTTAACATTCTTTTTCATTACTATCTATTATGCCAGTAAAGTAAAAATTAATAAAGTCTTTTTGTGAGAATTGTGAAAATTTTTCGGAAAAATGACATTCTATACAAATCATGCATAACTATGGAAGCGTTTTATGAGTTGTGAATACATGTGTTGTCCTTACATGTTAAGTGATAACATATATTGTAAATGCATAAAAACACGGCATATCTGTGTGATATGCCGTGTTAAGGTCGATTTATATAAAAAATATTTGTTATATGCAAAAAACTAAGCAGGAATTTGTTTACGCCTTTTCCGGAACAGCTTCTTGTAGTTTCTCAATTGATTTTTGAATGTCCAAAATCTCTTTCTCAATATGGCGTTTGTTTTGAGAAATGTCTTGCTTCCAGTTAGAAATCGTATCGTGCATATCGTCTTTTAATTCTTGAAACACTTCTTTACCTTCTGAAGCAGTTTCAACGATTTGACGTTTTAATAATTTTGTATCAGCTGTAATATCAGCTAAAGTCTTTTTAATATCATTTCCTTTTTCTTTTAACTTACCGCGCATAGCTTTGCCAGAAGAAGGAGTAGAGAAAAGAACGGCTAGTCCAGCAACTGCTCCGCCGCAAATGACACCTGTAATAAAGGATTTAGCTTTTGACATAAAAGGAAACCTCCTTATTTTTTGTTCGTATTCATGATGTGAAAAAATATGCATATCTTTAAGATAAGGGAAAGAAAATTGTGCGGTGCACGTTCCCTGGCATCTTGAGTGAAGAAACAAGCCTTGCAATATTTAATCACGTTAGGAAAGTGGCTTGTTATGTATTACTTCTTATTATAGTGTCACTATTTCACACTATTTGCAATTGTACTTGCGATGTTCTGTAAATTTTCCATTGTGTATTCATTTTGATGTGATTTCCAAACAGCACCGAAACCATCGTTTTCACCGTAGCGTGGAATTAAATGAAGGTGGAAGTGGAACACAGTTTGTCCAGCTTTTTCACCGTTATTGTTAAGTAGGTTAAAGCCAACTGGGTTAAACTCTGCTTTAATCGCATTTGCGATTTTCGGAACGACAGAAAAAATGTGTGATGCGATTTCTGGCGTTAATGCAAAAATGTCTTGTTTGTGAACTTTTGGAATAACAAGGGTATGTCCTTTTGTTACTTGACTAATATCTAAAAATGCAAGCACATGTTCATCTTCGTATACTTTTGAGCAAGGGATTTGCCCGTCAATAATTTTACAAAAAATACAATTATCTGCTGTATGATTCATTGATCTCATCCTTTCAAGTAGCCTTAGCCGTATTTTACCATAATTATATAAGAGAACAAACACGAAAAACAGGAAGCTGACTCAGCTTCCTGTTTTCTGAAGAGGGATTGAAAAAGCATTATCGTAATTTACGTTTCGCAGACACCTCATTTATTTAAGAAATGCACGGTAAATCGGCTAAAGTTTCTGCCGTAGACACCCCATTTTCAAGTGAAATGAATTGCAATCTTTATAAAAGGAAATTGTTTATTTTTTAAAACAGTATATGCTCTTTCGGAGACACCCCGTTTCTAAAATGAAACAAATGATCTGGTTATGTGTAAATTTCTTTGTCCAACATGGACACCCCATTTCATGATGACTTAACTATGTTGTTGTACTCATCAATTGGTGGTCGCTTTTTCAATGTGTTCCTTCTTCACTAATTATGATGTCCGCTTTCGTAAAAATATATGCTAACAAATTTAAAATTTTTTTAAGACATCGATACTATGTAGTACAGCGCCATTTTTGGTAAGATGAATATAGAAAATACTAATGAAGAAAGTGGTGTCGTATGAGCGAGTTATTGCGTGTAGAAAATGTTACAGGAGGATATACGAAGCGCCCTGTACTAAAAGATGTTTCGTTCTCTGTTAATAAAGGCGAACTTGTCGGCTTAATTGGTTTAAATGGAGCTGGTAAAAGTACGACGATTAAACATATTATCGGTTTAATGGAACCGAAAAAAGGAACTGTCACAATTAATGGGAAAACAATTCGTGACGATATGACAGCGTACCGTTCTAGTTTTTCGTTCATCCCAGAAACACCAGTATTATATGATGAGCTAACGCTAGAAGAACATTTGAAGTTAACAGCGATGGCGTACGGTGTCGATGAAAAACAATATGAAGAACGTGTAGGACAACTATTACAAGAGTTTCGCATGAAAAATCGTTTAAAGTGGTTTCCATCTCATTTCTCAAAAGGGATGAAACAAAAAGTAATGATTATGAGTGCGTTTTTAGTGGAGCCATCTCTTTACATTGTGGACGAACCTTTCGTTGGGCTTGATCCGTTAGCAATTCAATCACTCCTTCAAATGATGGATCAAATGAAAAAGAGCGGCGCGGGCATTTTAATGAGTACACATATTTTAGCGACAGCAGAGCGTTATTGTGATTCATTCATTATTCTCCATCAAGGTGAAGTGAGAGCGAAGGGAACATTATCTGAACTGCAATCACAGTTTAATATGCCAGGTGCAACGTTAGATGATATTTATATTGCATTAACAAAGGAAGAAGATTATGAATAGCACAGCATTATGGAAAGAACGATTTCGTCACTTTCTAAAAGAAGTTCGTACATATAGTAAATACGTATTTAACGATCATTTAAAATTTATTTTCGTATTCATTATCGGCGCAGGAGCGTACTATTACCAGCAATGGTTACAAACGTTAACACCTTCATTTCCGGCGGCGCTCGTTATGGCAGTGTTGCTTGGTCTCGTATTAACGGCCGGATCTATTCAAACGTTATTAAAAGAAGCAGATCTCGTTTACTTGCTGCCAGTTGAAGAAAATTTAAAACCTTACTTCACAAAGGCATTTCTCTTTACGTTTATGATTCAGTTATACATAATCGCAATCGTAGCGGCAGCGCTTGCCCCGTTATACTTCCAGCAAATGAAACAAACAGGAGCGGCTTACATATGGATTGTACTCGCGTTTGTCATTGTAAAAGCGTGGAACTTATTTGTAGCGTGGGAAAAGTCATTTTTAACAGATCAAAATATACAAAGAGCAGATTGGTTCATTCGTTTTATTTTAAACGGCTTATTTGTGTACTTCCTTGTAGAGCGTACTTCCGTTATGTTTATTGGCGGAATCGTCCTTCTCATGATGTTATACCTTGTAGTACTGCATCAAATGGTGAAGGGAAAGCCGCTAAACTGGGAGTACTTAATTTCTGAAGAAGGTAAGAAGATGATGCTGCTGTATCGCATAGCGAATATGTTCGTTGATGTACCGGCATTAAAAGAAAGAGTAGCACGCAGAAAATGGCTCGATTTCATCCTTTCGATGATTGGTGAAAAACGTACATATTTATACTTATATACGAGAACGTTTTTACGATCTGGTAACTATTTTGGCTTATATATGCGCTTGCTCGCTCTTGGCGGAGTTATTCTGTACTTCATTCCGTTTTTATATGGACGATTTATCGTAAGCCTTATTTTCCTGTATTTAATCGGTTATCAGCTATTAACGTTATGGAAGCATCACCGCATGAAGATTTGGCTTGATTTGTATCCGGTCGGGGGAGAAGAAAAGAAGAAAGATTTTCTTACTTTATTAAATGCAATTCTTCTTACTGGCAGCGTTGTATTTACAGTTATATTTGCCCTTGCGACGAAAGATTTCATGATGACGGGAATTTTACTATTCGTAAGCATAATATTTAGTATCGGTTTCGTTTATCAATACGGAGCGAAACGTATTGAGCGTTTAAATTGAAGGGAATGAACCTATGATTACATACGAAGAGAAGGTTATAAAAGAATTGGAGCAGTGGAAAGCTACATTCATGAAAGATTCTTCTATGATGACACGGTTCTCTAAGAAAGTGCAGACGAAAGTACAACAGCTTATTCCGGCGAAAGTGCAAAAAGTATTAACAGAAACGATTCGGATGATGGTGCAAACGATTAGTGCCGGATCAAACTTTATAAAGCCGAAATTAAAAGAGACGAACTGGTCATTGCAAAGACGAGACGACGAAGTACGTAAAAAAATGGATGAGTACAAAAAAATAGCAGCGGCAGAAGGGGCTGGAACAGGAGCTGGCGGTATTCTCCTTGGCCTTGCTGACTTTCCGCTCTTACTCGGCATTAAAATTAAATTTTTATTCGATGCAGCAACATTGTACGGATTTGATACGAGCAACAAAGAAGAGCGCCTTTTTATCCTTCACGTTTTCCAACTTGCCTTTTCAAGTGACGACCACCGAAAAGAAATATGGAAAGCAATCGAAACGTGGGATACAGAAGAAGAAAATCATATGGACTGGGAAAAGTTCCAAACAGAGTACCGAGACTATATTGATTTAGCCAAAATGCTTCAGCTCGTACCAATAATCGGTGCCCCGGTCGGTGCATATGCGAACTATCAATTACTGCAAAGACTTGGAGAAGTGACGATGAATTGTTATCGTATGCGATTGCTGAATAAAAATTAAAAAGAAAGCATCCTAAATGTGTAATTTAGGATGCTTTTTTTAGAAGTTAATCCCGTTATAGCCAACTCCGACTACAGTCAATACGATAAAGAGCACAATGAGTATTATATACCCACTACTAACGCTCTTACCATCTTGTCCAGCTTCACCGCCACCAGTGCCACCACTACCGCCTTTACCGCCAAGTCCCATAGGAATATCCTCCTTATTGTTATATGTTGCTTTTACTTTATACTTTTCTATATTTACCAATAAATCCCTTCTGTCACTCTAACTAACTTGCAAATCGTTTCGTTTCATTTTATAATTTATTTACCGACCGGTAAGTAAAAATAAGTGAGGTACAGTATGACGAAGAATTTACAAACATCGCAAAACATTGTAGAAGCATCATTTAAACTCATGGCAGAGCACGGCATTGAGAAGATGAGCCTTTCCATGATTGCGAAAGAGGTAGGTATTTCAAAACCGGCTATTTATTATCATTTTTCTTCTAAAGAAGCGTTAGTCGATTTTTTATTTGAAGAAATTTTCTCTGGATATCATTTCGTGAGTTATTTCGATAAAGAGCAATATACGAAAGAAAACTTTGCAGAAAAGTTAATTGCTGATGGTTTACATATGCTCTCTGAGTATGAAGGGCAAGAAGGAATATTACGCGTTATAAATGAATTTATCGTAACTGCATCGCGAAATGAAAAGTATCAGAAACGCTTATTTGAAATACAAGAAGATTTCTTAAATGGTTTCCACGATTTATTGAAGAAAGGTGTAGAACTTGACGTTGTGTCACAACATGCAACGGAAGAAAATGCTCATACGT
The DNA here is from genome assembly GCF_008368755.1 of Bacillus sp. AR2-1. Lineage (NCBI taxonomy): Bacteria > Bacillati > Bacillota > Bacilli > Caryophanales > Bacillaceae > Bacillus > Bacillus sp. AR2-1. The sequence continues at coordinate 54,536 of NZ_QORY01000035.1, read as the reverse complement.
TAGCGCTCGTAATCGATAATATGAGTAATTACATGCTGATGGGATTCCAGTTAAAGTATAAAGAAATTTGGATTCAAAATGTGAAAAACGTAATGAAGGAGGAATAAAAATGAAAATGCAAAAAAACTGGTGGCTCGGTTTTCTTGGATTTATTGGGATTTATAAAATACCAGGTATGATTGAAGCTTTTCAAGCAGATGGAAGTTGGATGAAGTTAATTGGCTTCGTTTGGCTACTTTGGTTCGGATATTTTATTCCTGAGAAGAAAGAAGATTAAATTTCAATTTTATGTAAAGTTATGTAAAATATAGATTGAGAGTATTCGTATATTAGATTACTAGATTTGGAGTGGTTACATGGATCCATTGAAAAATGAAATTAACCCTGACATGGTCAAGGTGTGGAAAGTTCGTGCTGTAATTGAAGAAGGAATCGGTATTCTCGTCATGTTAGCTTACCTTTTCCTCATGATAAAGTTTGATTGGTGGGCGTGGATTTTGTACGTGATGATTGGTCTAACAGTTGCTTTTGCACCATTTTCGTACTTTTTATTCCCAAAACTTCGTCAACGTTATTACAGTTATCAATTAAATGAAGAAGAACTTGAAATTCAGCACGGTCTTTTCGTCGTAAAGCGCGTATTAGTACCGATGATTCGTGTACAGCACGTGACAATTGAACAAGGTCCGATTATGAGAAAATATGGCTTAGCAGAATTGCACATTTCAACAGCGGCAACTTCTCACAGTATCCCAGGCTTAACGATGTATGAAGCAGAAATGTTGAAAACGAAAATCGCAGAATTAGCGAAAGTGAGTGATGAGGATGTATAAGAGGCAGCATCCGATCACGATGTTATTAGAATTAAAAATAACAGATTTTATACCACTCATTATTTTCATGTTTAGTTTAAATGGAAAATTCCCGTTTTGGTATTTAATCCCCGCTGCATTCGGTTTACTCACCGTTTTTTCAGCATTTGAAAAATGGTATTACACAACATATTGGGTCGAAAATAACGTATTACATGTGAAGCAAGGGCTCTTTGTGAAGAAGGAGAGCTACTTAAATAAAGAGCGTGTTCAAACGATTAATACAAGTTCTAACGTGCTATATCAAATGCTTGGCTTAAAAAAGATTCAAATCGAAACAGCAGGGGGAGGCGACGATGCAGAAGTAAGTTTAGCTGGTATTACAGTAGAAGAAGCAACAGAGCTTATTGCCATGCTAAATGATCCAACTCCAGAATTGAAAGCAGAAGAAACATCAGAAGAAGTAGTAGAAAAAGAAATCGTAACAGAGGAAAAGCAAGCGACTGAATATAAATTAACTTGGAAAGAAATTTTGCTAGCGTCTGTTACATCTGGTCAGTTTGGACTATTATTCTCATTAATCTTTTTCGTGTATCACCAAGTAGATGAGTACATTCCGAAATGGATAGAGAATGGCGTCAAGTCGTATGTAATGGAACATGATATATATGGCTGGATTTTCATGATAGCTATTTTGATTGTCCTTTCATGGATTATATCGACAATCGGTTATGCGCTAAAACATGGAGATTTCACAGTGAATCGAAGAAATGATGAAGTCCGCATTTCGCAAGGATTACTTGAGAAAAAAGAACTCGTCCTAAAATTGCACCGCATTCAAGGTATTACGATAAAAGAAAGTATTTTGCGTCAGCCATTCGGTTATTGTGCTGTACAAGTAGAAGTGATTCAAGGTAAAGGACTGGGTGACGAGAAAGAAAAAGTTACACTGCATCCTATCATTCGAAAAGATCGCGTACAACAGTTACTCGCACATTTACAACTACCATATGAACTGAATAAAAACATTATTTCACTACCAAAAGCAGCATTACGCCGCTATCTCATTGATAGTTTCATCTTTTTCGCAATGCTAGCAATCCCACTTATTGGAATAAGTATATACTTTGAAAAGCACTTCATCATGTGGGCATTAATTCCGCTCGCGATTCTCATCTTTACACTTGGATACGCAACATTTAAAACAAATGGTTACAGTGTAAACGGAGAGCAAATTACGCTTGTATATCGCAGCGTCGGCAAATATACAGGGCTTGTTAGAAGAAGGCACGTCCAATCAATGGAAAAGACACAATCCTATTTCCAGCGCCGTGCAAATCTATGTACGTATAAGTTCTCTAACGCATCATCGGAGTATAAATTAGAACATACGAGAGTAGAAGATGCGGAGAGAATGCAGGATTGGTATAAGAAGAGAATGAGTGAGAATTAGCTTGAAAAAGCTTGCCTATTATGAAAGGCAGGCTTTTTTTTATTATAGGAAAATGAGTGACTTAATTCATATATTAGTAAAGCTACAGCACACATATATCAATACATATCAAAAAAGGTAGTATGCTTCTATTTCAGGAAAATCTGTGGAATTTTTGATATAAATGGTATACTAATATAGAAAAAGTATTAGGAGGCTATATATGATCAGTCAGTTAAAAAGAGAAGCACTTGATGCATTAAAAGGAAAATGGGGATTAGCGGTAGGGGCAACCTTATTGGTTGGAATCCTTATTGGAGCTGTTGAAATTTTAACTACAGGTATTTTCTCGATATTTTGGGGTTGGGAAGAAGCAAATGAGTCACTTACAGTAACTATTATTGCAATGTTTATTATCGGGCCGTTAACAGTAGGTGCTTCTTATTTTGTTTTAAATGTAATTCGCGGGACTAATGCTCGTATTGGTCATATATTTAGATGGTTTAACGATGGAAGTAAGTTTATGAAATCGTTTTTAACATATTTACTAATGAATGTGTACTTGGTTCTATGGACATTACTTCTTATTATTCCAGGTATTATTAAATCATTTTCTTATTCTATGACATATTTTATTTTGAATGATCATCCAGAATATACAGCGAATCAAGCGATTACTGAAAGCCGTCGTATGATGAATGGACATAAAATGGATTACTTTTTACTATGCTTAAGTTTCTTAGGTTGGTTCATTTTAAGTATTCTTACTTTAGGAATCGGTTTCTTATGGTTAGTACCTTATTTCTACACGACATCAGCTGCATTTTATGAAGAGATTTCAAAAGAATATTATAAAAAAGAAGACACTACTTTCTAATAACCACCTATCCCCTAAAGAATATAGGGCACAGATAGTTTAGATGTTCTGTTTATGGGGAGCACTTCAGGATAAGGTATAGGTTTTTATATAAAAATTCTGCCCTCTATGTTTTAGGATAGAGGGCTATTTTTTCATGTAAAAATAATGAATAATATATGTGAAACAAAAAAGCGAGGTGAATGAGAGTGAGCAAGTTTTTAATTCCGTATTCATTTTCTATATTAAGTTTCTTTATTTCAGTAACGGCACTTGATTTATATGATAGGATAGGAAAAAATGATGAGATGACTTCGCCAAACATAATTGGAAAGATAATTCAATCTACTGCGCAAATGGGAGTCCTTACATTATATTTCGGAGTACCTATCATTTTAGGTGGCTGTCTACTTGGGGAATTATTGTTTAGAGGTATCATTTTTCGATTTAAACTAAGCTATATTATATCTTTATTATTATATTTACTTTTAGCTTGTAGTATTGTTTCAGTAACAGTTGGGATTCCAACTACATATGAAGATTCTAATATTTCTTTCATGGGAATAACTATGATTTGCGCTGTTACATTCTTTGTGGGCCGGAATATATCGGAAAAAACAAGTTAATAATGGAGTGACAGAATGAAATACACTTGTCCGTGCTGCGGGTATAGAACAATAGAAGAACCACCAGGTACATATGAAATTTGTAATATATGTTATTGGGAAGATGATGAGGTTCAGTTTAACGGTCCTGACTTCCTTTTATTTTTCTATAACAAAATTCACCTAATAAACAACCGATAAGAACAGGAATGCTTCCAAGAATTGAAAACATAATAATAGATACCCAAATCGGTCCCCATGAATCCGTATAATTTAGAATGCGTGCATATGGTAAAACATTTACTGTTATAGAGAAAACTAATAAGCATATTAAATAACTAAGAGAAAATTTTTCTAATGGAATCATCCTTATAAAAGTTCACTTTATTTTATGAACATATAAACCTCTTTAAATTATAGATTAAATATATAAGGATAATCAATTTGTATGCATTTTGTGTTTATGGATATATTTTCAACGAATATAATTGTATAGATGTATAGTCAATCGTAAGTGTTTGATGTTATCATATTGAATGATATGGAAATTTTTAATAGAAGAAGCAACGAACAATTCAAAGGTAATGAAGCCTTTGTTGTATAAAGAAAATATTTATTATTACTCAGCGATATTAAAAATAAGATACGTATTTATATAAATTTAGTAGAAATGGGGGTTTTAAAAAGGAATGAGTATAAGTATAACAAGGCAAAAAATTTTAGCGGCCGCTTCTCAAATTGTGCAATGTAAAGGGGTTGCTAAGTTAACCTTAGAAGCGGTAGCAAAAGAGGCGGGGATAAGTAAAGGTGGATTGTTGTATCACTTTTCAACTAAAGAAGCTTTAATAGAGGGCATGATATTCAAAGGGACGGAGGAGTATCAAGACGCTATTCACAATAAAGTAGCGGAGGACTTAGAGAAGAAAGGAAGGTGGGTACGTTCTTTTGTAGAGGAAAGATTAAGTAATGAGAGAAGAGTAGAAGAGCTGGGTAGTAGTATGATGGCAGCATTAATGCTAAAGCCTGAATTACTTGAACCGTTAAAACAATCATTTCAGCAACTGCAAAATAAAATAGAAAATGATGAGATAGATTCAGTTTGTGCCACAATTATTAGATTAGCGGCAGATGGATTATGGTATTCGGAATATTTAGGGGTTGGAAGACTAAGCCCCGAATTAAGAGAAAAAGTGATTCAAGCTCTTATTTATAGTTCGTATAAATAGAATATACTAACTATATAATGTAAAATAATTCACCATTGCTTATTTAATGCACTGGTGAATTATTTTTTTTATTAGAAAAATAGAACAATTTTATAGAGTATTGAATTATAACCGTCCAGACGGTATAGTAATATTTGGTTTAAGAGGAAAATGAAACAAAAAAAGAATAAAAAATATTTTTAGCACACTATTCGAAAGGATAGGCCGCAAAGCTTAGAGTCTACGGTAATACATATTGGTTACTAAGATCGTCTGGTTGCACATTTTTGATGCAACCGGACGGTCTTTTTTTGTTATATAAATATAAAAAATAGGAGGGAATTATGCAAATGAAAAGTACTAAAAGGCATATTTCGATGGTTTCATTAGTTTTTCTAGTATTATTTTCAGTGCTAAATGTGTGGGCTCCAGTTATTCAAGCCGCTGTGATAAAAAATCCAGTGGACGAGATTAATATTTCCCGTACTGATGGTACAACGTCTGAACCATATCAAGCCTCAGATGGCATGAAAGTAGAAGTGAAGTGGTCAGCTAAAGAAAAAATAAAAAGTGGAGATCAATTCACAATTGATATGCCAAAAGAATTCAGAAAAGATCTTATGAATATGAGTTTTCCTTTAAAAGATGCTGAAGGAAAAACAGTTGGTACATGTGAGATGAAAAAGGGTCTATTGACATGTACTATGGGTGATTACGTAGAAGGAAAGAATAACATTAAAGGTTCTTTATTCGTAGAATTCTATTTTGGTCTAGAAGCATATGATGGTATTAAAAAAATCCCATTAGAATTTAACGTTGATGGTCAAATCGTAAATAAAGAAATAAGTGTAAATAATACGACAGAGAGACCAAAGCCACAGCCCAATACAGATAATCTATTGAAATGGGGTTCTTATAATCAGGAAGATCCTTCAATTGCAGACTGGACGGTATATGTAAATGCAACTGGAACAGAAATGCAAGATCTTAAATTAACAGACACATTAGGACCTGGGCATGAATTAATTACAAATAGCTTAGTATTAGAAGAGGCTGTATTTGAAGATGGCTATGCACCAACAAATGTTAAGCCAGCAGATTTATCTAAAATTAAAATTAATGCAACGAAAACTGGATTTAAAATTGAATTTCCAGACAGCTCAAAAGGTTATATTTTAAGATATAAAACAAAGATTACTAATCCTGCTGCAAAGCCTCATAAAAATACAGTAAAATTAGAAGGTAAAAATATTGTAACTGAAGAAAAAGTTGGAGAAGTATTTGTAAGTGGTGGGGGAGGAACCGGTTCAGGTGACGATAATCCACCTAGCATTGAAAAAAATATAGTCGATGAGAATGGTAAGCTTGTAGAGAATCAGCAGTTAACACAAATGGATCAAGCTATTCAATACCAAGTTGGTACACATATACCGAAAAATCCGTCTAATTATACGTCAATGGTAATCAGTGATGATTTAGAGGATGTTTTAGAAGTATTAGAGGCAAAAGTATATGATCAAAATGGCCAAGATATTACTTCTAAAGGAACGTTAAATATAGATAAACAAAGAAGTGAAGTAACATTTACGTTTGGTGAGAATTTTGACTATAAGTCATATGAAGACCAGGTAATTAACCTTAGTATTAAGGCGAAAATTAAAGCTAATGCAGACTTATCTTCTTACGTAGATAAGAAGATTCCTAATAAGGCAGAATTACATTTTGATGATAAAACATTAACATCGAAAGAAGTAACTGTTACACCGCCTGAAGCTCCAAAAGAAGGTACAGTATCGATTCATAAAATAGATGCTGAGAATCCGAACAAAGGGTTAAAAGGTGCCGAATTTGAAGTTCGAAATAGTGCAAATGAAGTTGTTGCAAAACTGATAACGGACGAAAACGGCTTTTCAGTACCTCAAACTTTAGCTCCTGGGACGTATAAAATTTATGAAACAGTAGCACCAGAAGGGTATCAAAAATTAACGATTCCAGTAGAGGTTACACTTCAAGCTGGAGAAACAAAAGCAATTGAAATTAAAAATACTTTGCAAAAGGGTCAAATTGAATTAAAGAAAATTGATTCAGAAAATGGTGAAAAACCATTAGCAAATGCAGAGTTTGATATAGTAAAAGACGGTGTAGTAGTTGAGCATATTATTACAGATAAAGATGGTAAGGCAATTTCTAAACCGTTAGCGCCAGGAAAATATATTTTAAAAGAAACGAAAGCGCCTGAAGGATACCAATTAAAAGAAACAGAATTCGAAGTAAATGTAACAGGGGACGGTATATTCCCGATAACAGTAGAAAATGCAATGACAGACAAAGGTAATGTAGAAATTACAAAGGTGGACAAAGAAAACGGTTCAGTATTAGCGGGTGTCGAATTTGAAGTCCAAGATGAGAAAGGTGAAGTAGTAAGAAAAGTAACGACGGATAAAGAAGGAAAGGCAAACGTTTCAGATCTTTCAGTAGGAAAGTACAAATTAGTAGAGACGAAAAGCTTACCAGGTTACAAGAAACTAACAGAGCCAGTATCGTTTGAAATTACAAAAGGTATGACGAAAGTCCTATCATTAAAAGTAGAGAATGAACAGTTAGAAAACGGTTCAGTAGAAATTACAAAAGTGGATAAAGATAGCCAGAAAGCATTAAAAGGCGTAGTTTTCGAAGTACGAGATGAAAAAGATAAAGGAGTCAAAGAGGTAACAACAGATAAAGAAGGAAAAGCAAACGTTTCAGATCTTTCAGTAGGAAAGTACAAATTAGTAGAGACGAAAAGCTTACCAGGTTATAAGAAACTAACAGAGCCAGTGTCATTTGAAATTACAAAAGGTATGACGAAAGTCCTATCATTAAAAGTAGAGAATGAACAGTTAGATAAAGGTTCAGTAGAAATCACAAAAGTAGATAAAGACAGCCAGAAAGCATTAAAAGGCGTAGTCTTCGAAGTACGAGATGAAAAAGATAAAGTAGTCAAAGAAGTAACAACAGATAAAGATGGAAAAGCAACAATTGATGATTTATCAGTAGGAAAGTATAAATTAGTAGAGGTAGAAAGTTTACCAGGTTATAAAAAGCTAGAAAAACCAGTATCATTTGAAATCAAAAAAGGCATGACCGAAGTTCTATCATTAAAAGTAGAAAATGAAATGTTGGATACAGGGAATGTAGAGATAACAAAAATAGATAAAGATAGTAAAGCACCATTAGAAAATGTTGTATTTGAAGTACGTGATTTAAAAGGTAAAGTAGTTGAAAAAGTAACGACAGATAAAGAAGGAAAAGCAAACGTTTCAGATTTATCTATTGGGAAGTATGAGTTGGTGGAGGTAGAAAGTTTACCAGGTTATAAAAAGCTAGAAAAACCAGTATCATTTGAAATCAAAAAAGGCATGACCGAAGTTCTATCATTAAAAGTAGAAAATGAAATGTTGGATACAGGGAATGTAGAGATAACAAAAATAGATAAAGATAGTAAAGCACCATTAGAAAATGTTGTATTTGAAGTACGTGATTTAAAAGGTAAAGTAGTTGCTAAAATAACGACAGATAAAAAAGGACAAGCAAAAATTACTAATTTATCAGTTGGAACATATAAGTTAGTAGAAGTGAAAGCACCAAAAGGATATAAGCAATTAGTAGATCCGATTACTTTCCAAATTGAAAAAGGCATGACAAAATCTCTTGCTTTAACAGTCGAAAATGAAATGTTAGACAAGGGTGATGTAGAAGTTACAAAAGTGGATAAAGACAGTCAAAAAGCATTAGAAGGCGTAGTCTTCGAAGTGCAAGATGAAAAAGGAAAAGTAGTAACGAAAGTAACAACAGATAAAGAAGGAAAAGCAAACATTTCAGACCTATCTGTAGGGAGTTACAAATTAGTAGAAGTAGAAAATTTACCAGGCTACAAAAAACTAACAGAGCCAGTATCATTCGAAATCAAAAAGGGTATAACAGAAGTCTTATCACTAAAAGTAGAGAATGAACAGTTAGATAAAGGTTCAGTAGAAATTACAAAGGTAGATAAAGACAGTCAGAAAGCATTAGAAGGCGTAGTCTTCGAAGTGCAAGATGAGCAAGGCGAAGTAATAACGAAAGTAACAACAGATAAAGAAGGAAAAGCGAAAGTTTCAGATCTATTAGTAGGAAAATACAAATTAGTAGAAACGGAAAGTTTACCAGGTTACAAAAAACTAACAGAACCAGTATCATTCGAAATCAAAAAAGGTATGACAGAAGTCTTATCACTAAAAGTAGAGAATGAACAGTTAGATAAAGGTTCAGTAGAAATTACAAAGGTAGATAAAGACAGTCAAAAAGCATTAGAAGGCGTAGTCTTTGAAGTGCAAGATGAAAAAGGAAAAGTAGTAACGAAAGTAACAACAGATAAAGAAGGGAAAGCGAAAGTTTCAGATCTATTAGTAGGAAAATACAAATTAGTAGAAACGGAAAGTTTGCCAGGTTACAAAAAACTAACAGAGCCAGTATCATTTGAAATCAAAAAGGGTATGACAGAAGTTTTATCGCTGAAAGTAGAAAACGAACAAGTAGATAAAGGTTCAGTAGAGATCACAAAAGTGGACAAAGACAGTCAGAAGGCATTAGAAGGTGTAGTCTTTGAAATCCAAGATGAAAAAGGGAAAGTAGTAACGAAAGTAACAACAGATAAAGAAGGAAAAGCAAACATTTCAGACCTATCTGTAGGGAGTTACAAATTAGTAGAAGTAGAAAATTTACCAGGCTACAAAAAACTAACAGAGCCAGTATCATTCGAAATCAAAAAAGGTATGACAGAAGTTTTATCACTAAAAGTAGAGAATGAACAGTTAGATAAAGGTTCAGTAGAAATTACAAAAATGGCTGCTGAAAGTAAGAATGTATTATCAGGGGCAGTGTTTGAAGTTCATGACGAAAAAGGAAAAGTAGTAACGAAAGTAGCAACAGATAAAGAAGGAAAAGCGAAAGTCTCAGACTTATCTGTAGGTCACTACACACTTGTAGAAGTAGAAGCACCAAAGGGTTATGAAAAATTAACTAATCCAATTCCATTTGAAATTACAAAAGGAATGATAAGTCCAGTTCAATTAGAAGTATTAAACAAATTGACTTCTTTAGCACCACCAGGCCCAGAGAAACCAGAAACGACGGATCCAGAAAAACCAGAAACGACGGATCCAGAAAAACCAGAAACGACGGATCCAGAAAAACCAGAAACAACGAATCCAGAAAAACCAGAAACAACGAA
>NZ_QORY01000035.1:0-44344 GCF_008368755.1 Bacillus sp. AR2-1 | reverse complement strand
CAGAAAAACCAGAAACAACGAATCCAGAAAAACCAGAAACAACGGATCCAGAGAAACCAGAAACGACGGATCCAGAAAAAACAGAAACAACGAATCCAGAAAAACAACGGATCCAGAGAAACCAGGAACAATGGATTCAGAGAAACCAGGAACAACGGATTTAGAGAAACCAGGAACAACGGATTCAGAGAAACCTGGAACAATGAATCCAGAGAAGCCTGAAAAAGAATTACCGAAAACAGGACAGAAAATGCCTGTGGAACCATATATGGGAGCACTTCTTATCATGATGAGTTTTGGATTGCTCGTATTAGGTAGAAAACAGCAGAGATAATAAAAATGAAAAGGTATCCTCAAAGTATTGGAGGATACCTTTTTTATTTGGCATAAAAAACATTTAGCAAAAGAACTCGATGCAAATAGAAACAAAAAGGAAGAAAAAGTTCGTCCTATTTTCTTGATATGGTTATATCAAAAAATAGCTATATATATTTAATGTGAAAATAAAAGGTTAAAGGCCTTCGTAATGTTTAGGAGAAAAAAGAGTTATCTATGTAATTAATTTGAGTACTTTAAGAAAGAGGGCTTTTTCCTAAAGTATTCAAAGAGTGATAGTCCAATAGCAGGTGGGAGATGAAACTCGTTTTAGCACTGTATTAACACCTTAAAATGTAGATAGGGGAAAATAATGTAAAAAAACTATTGTATATTCAAAACTCATATGTTACATTTGTGTTACAGCGGAGTTACAAACGGTAACTTATGTTACGGTTTGTTTTCTTTTGTTTATCTGTATGTTACAAAAAGAGAAAAAGTAAAGCTGAAAAAATAGCAACCTAAAAATAGTTTTTCTATGTGTATAAGAGTGTGTGTAGTAAAGAGCCTGGTGAGAGCTTTACGCACATTATTAAAATTCCTTTCTGTCTTAAAAGAAGAAAACCAACTATTTAGGAGTTTTAAGTAATGATAGTAAATGAAATGTACTTCCTTTCCCACACACAAAGTACATCTTTACTTTCAGTCTAATTACTACACAGACTTTTATACATATGCTGTTATTGTTTTAGGGATATATAGGAGGAGAAAAAATGAAAAAGTTATTAATGGTAATGGGACTTACGTTTTTAATGTTAGCTGGATGTAGTAATGGGAATTTCGACAAAGCAATGGATGAAGGGAAGACCGCGTTAACGAATAAAGAATATAAAAATGCCTTATCATCATTTGAAAAAGCGCTAGATGAGAAAAAAGACGATTCAGATGCAAAGATGCTTGTAGAACAAACGAAAGTAATGATTGAAGCAGTGAAATTAAAAGAAGAAACAAAGATAGAAGAATCAATCAAGTCATTTGAAAAAGTAGAGAACATGAAGAATGGAAATGCTACGCTTGTAAAACAAGCAAAGGAAGAACGCACAGCATTACTAGCTATCTTAGAGCAAAAAAAGAAGTATAGTGAGCAATTGACGAAAAGTGAAGAGTTAATAAATAAGAAAAATTATGCAGAAGCGAAAGAGATCTTAAATAAGCTAGTTGCAGAAACAAAAGGTAACAAAAATCTTGAAGAATATAATAAAAAAGCGGTAGGATTAGTTACTAAAATGAATGAAGAAGAAAAAACTGCAAAGAGTGAAGCAGCAGCGAAGGCACAAAAAACAAATGCAGTAACGAATCAAAAAGTAGCAACAGAAAAGACTCAAAAAACTGAGGCAGAAAAAAATCAAAAGGTAGCAACAGAAAAGAACCAAAAAACTGAGACAGAAAAAACCCAGAAGGTAGTAACAGAAAAGAACCAAAACACTGAGACTGACAAGAATCAAAAGGTAGAAGCAGAAAAGAACCAAAAAGTAGAAACAGGAAAGAATCAAAATGCATTTACTTTTGAGAAGGCAAAAGAATATATCAAAAATGAATATAAAGAAGATTATGATTACACGCTAGAGAATACGCAAGTAGAGAATGGAAAGAAATATTATCAAATAAGAGTGCATACGACATATAAAATAGAAGGTGCAGGTGGACCAGGATTTACTGGCGTATTCAAAGTATTCGAAGATGGTACAATCGTTGAAGTGCACTAAATTGATGGAAAAGGTATCCTCAAAGTATATGGGGGTACCTTTTTTAGCATAAAAAAAGGCATCTAGCAAAAGTACTAGATGCAAATAAAAACACAAGGGAAGACAAAATTCTTCCCGTTTCCCGTATGTAATTATATCAAAAAATATATAAAAAACTAGCTTTATTTTTTATATAATTGATGTGTAAAGCTATGAAAGTATAAGATTACACTGTTTTCATAGTGTTTTATTAAAAAAAGGAGCTGCGTATATGATTAATTTTAAACCAGAAAATTTGAACCAACTATTAAAAGTAATGTTAATTAGTGCGAATAAGTCTTATGATGCGATTAAAGATTATGAATTTACGGGAGAAGTGGTAGTATTCCGCGTAGACTTCGAGTATATTGACGTTTCTCTAATGATTGTAGATATGTTAGGAAGATCAGCTTCTAAATTTACTATTTTGCCATATGCCCGTCCGAATACGAATGAAATAGACTACATTCAGTTTCAAGTGTATTCGATTAATGAAGGGAATTTTAAAGAAGTAATGGATACGATGTAGAAAACTATAAAGTGAAACTTTAATCAGTGGGGGATTCATCCCCACTGATTATTAGTTGAACCAATCGGACGTTAACGGGCAGTTGATCGTCCACCTAACTTCTTTGCTCCAGCTGAAATTTTTGGGGAGTTTTACTGCCCGTTAACGCGGGATAATTTTACAAATATGTATATACCGACTAATATATAATTAATACATTCATATAATTGGAGTGATGAGATGCAACCGTTAGAAAGGGAGATTCATTCTAATATGCTGAAAGTGTGGCGAATCCACGCTTTAATTGGGGCAGCAGTTATACTAGCAGTCGTAATTGCGTATTTCTTTTTTATGATCAATTTTAACTGGTGGGGCTGGTTGTTTGGCTTGCTAGTAACAGGAGCTATTACATTTATCCCGCTTGATTATTTTGTGTTTCCAAATTTACGTCAACGTTATTATAGTTACAGATTAAATGAAGAAGAGATTGAGATTCAAAAGGGAATGTTCGTTGTAAAACGCGTACTTATTCCGATGATGCGTGTGCAGCACGTAACGATTGAACAAGGCCCAATTATGAGAAAGTATAATTTAGCAGAATTACATATTTCAACAGCCGCAACTTCTCATAGTATTCCAGGCTTAACGAAGGAAGAAGCAGAGCAGCTGAAAAGACAAATTGGAGAACTTGCGAAAGTGAGTGATGAGGATGTATAAGAGGCAACATCCGATCACGATTTTATTAGGTATTCGAATTGCGGGTTTATTGCCTTTTATTTTTCTTGTTTTATTTCGATCAGATGGTCAAGTGAAACCTTGGTATCTCTTACATCTTGTTCTTTTATTTGTATTATTCATTATGGCAATTTTCTCAGCTATAAAATGGTATTTCAAAGTGTATTGGGTTGAAAATAATATTTTACATATAAAGTACGGTGTGTTCGTTAAGAAGGAAAGTTACTTAAATAAAGAACGTGTGCAAAATATTAGTACGTCTTCTAATATCATTTATCAAGTGCTCGGACTGACGAAATTAAATATAGAAGTAGCAGGCGGCGGTAGTGAGCCGGAAGTGATGTTAGCTGGTATTAAAGAAGATGAAGCGAAGGAACTGATTGCTTTATTAAATAAAAAAAGAAGCGCTGCGAGTGAAGAAGTACCCATGGCAGAAGAAAGTAAGACGATTTATCAGTTAACGATGAAAGAGATTTTAGCAGCTTCCATTACGTCTGGTAGATTCGGATTAGTGTTTTTAGGATTACTTCTTATTTACACAGAGTTTAATCAATTTCTTCCAGAATGGCTCATAAATAAAGTGGAAGCGTATGTGATGGATAACGGTGTATATGAATTAATCGTTATGGCCGCGATTTTAATGGCGGTTTCGTGGGTCGTTTCGACAGCTGGCTATGCGTTAAAATATGCGAACTTTAAAATAGAGCGAAACGGAAATGAAGTTCGCATCGTGCAAGGGTTATTTGATAAGAAAGAGTTTGTTTTAAAATTACATCGCATTCAAGCAATTACGGTGAAAGAAGGAATTCTCCGCGAGCCTTTCGGTTATTGCTCTGTCGAAGTGGAAGTCATTCAAAGTATAGAAGCAGCTGGAAATGAAGTTATGTTACATCCTTTTATGAAAAAGAAAGATGTCCAGCAGTTACTTACATATTTGCAGTTACCGTATGAAATGGAAGAGGAAATCATTCATTTACCGAAGGCTGCATTACGTCGTTACGTAATAATGGGCTGGATTACAAGTGCTGTGCTCGCACTGCCGATCATCGGTACGAGTATATATTTTAAACAAAATATGGCGTTGTTCACTTTAATACCACTATTTATCATATTTACGTTACTTGCATACGCTCGGTATAGAAGTGGCGGATATATGATACGAGACAATCAGTTAGTCATGGTATACCGTGGTCTTGCGAAATATACGGGGATCACGCGAAGAAGGCATGTTCAAGCGGTAGGATACAATCAATCATATTTTCAAAAGAAAGACGAGCTATGCACAGCTGTAGTATCAGTAGCGGGACATAAATATAAAGTGAAGCATATGCAAAAAGAAGACGCGCTTCGTATATATAATTGGTATAAAGAAAAAGGAAACACCGGTGCGTGAGGGTGTCTCCTTTTTTGTGTCGTGATTTGTCGATAAGTCGATATATCTCAAAAATCGCTGATATATTTCGAGTTGCGCCGATATATTCGAAAAACCGCCGATATAATTTCATGTACCGTAGCCTTGGAGAAACCACAGTACAAAACTCCCCTAAACTAACACATCAAAAGTAGTCACAAATGACGGACGAGAGAAAATACTTTTCTGCTGTTCCGCATGTGGATGCGCCTGAGCCTGAGCTTGTCCTTCTGCTTGTGCAGGGCGTTTTTTATGAGCGTTTTCGAATGAACGTGATTCTGTCCAATCTTTAAAGTTTTGTTCCGTTTCCCACATCGTTAAGATGACATATGTATCGTTACTTAATGGGCGTAGAACACGGATTGCTTGGAAGCCGGGTTCGTTTTCAATAAGGCCTGCTCGGTTTTTAAATCGGTTTTCAAATACTGGGCGACCTTCGTCAGTTACAGAAATGTTGTTACAAACGATATAGCCAGGTTGTCCTTTAAATTCGCCAACAGCATCTAGTACGTCATACATAAGTGCTGATTCTACTGATTCTTCTGTATTTTCTTTATAAAACATATCTTTTTCATTATTTTTTGCAGTGAAATGTGCTTGTTCTAGAGGTGTTTCGTATGAAATAATAGCCTTCATTTTAATGCCCCCTTAATGGTTTGTTTCCATTATATCAACTCTCTTAAAAAACTTCGAAGATTATATACATAAAGATACTTCTTTTTCAAATAATAAATGTACCATCATTTGGAAAGAAGGCCGATGTATGACGAAAGTAAAGTGGACTTTATTAGGTGGATTCGCAACGCTAGTATTAGCGATTGTACTTTATAAACTTATTGTGTTAGCTGGTGGCTATATGATGGATGAAAAGCAGCTCGTTTTCCACTCTTCATCACGTATCGTTGACCAGAAAGGGAAAGAGATTACGAAATTATACGTAGAAAATAGAGATCTCGTACCAGTCGAGCAAATTCCAAAGCATGTCCAGCAGGCGTTTATTGCGGTGGAAGATTCTCGTTTTTATGAGCATCAAGGAATTGATTATCCGTCTATATTCCGTGCTCTTTATAAAGATACATTAGCTGGAGAGAAGGTCGAAGGCGGTAGTACCATTACACAGCAACTCGCTAAAAACGTTTTTTTAACTCGTGAAAAAACAGTTACGCGTAAATTGAAGGAAGTCGCAATTTCCCTTCAATTAGAGCAAAAATATACGAAGCAACAAATTCTTGAAATGTATATGAATCATATTTATTTTGGGCATGGGGCTTACGGTATTCAAGCAGCAGCAAAGTTGTATTTTAATAAAAATGTAGAAGATTTAACAGTAGAAGAAGGAGCGATGCTTGCAGGTCTTCCGAAGTCACCAAATGGATATTCACCTTATTTCTCTCCAGAGAAGAGTAAGGAGCGCCGTGATCTCGTATTGTCACTTATGCATAAACAAGGCTATTTGACTGCCGAAGATAGCGTACGTTATCAAGGAAAGACCATTGCTCTTTACAAAAACTTAGATGAGAATGAACTCGCATATATGCCGTATATTGATATGGTTATAGATGAAGCAGCTCGTTTATACGGATTGTCTCATCAAGAAGTACTGCGCGGAGGATATACGTTTGTCGTATCGATGGATGAAAAGATTCAAAAGGTAGCGTATAACCAGTTTCAAGATGCAAGGAATTTCCCTGGGAAAGAAGAGGGGGCACAAGGTGCTTTTTTATTAATGGATAATCGTACGGGCGGAATTAAAGCGGCGATTGGCGGAAGAAAGTACGTCCCGAGAGGCTTTAATCGTATTTTCGCAAAAAGACAGCCGGGTTCTGTGCTAAAACCACTTATCGTCTATGCACCAGCACTCGAAACGAAAAAGTATAATCCGTATTCTTTATTGACGAATGAAAGAAATTCATTTGAAGGCTATGAACCTCGAAATTATAACCATTCGTATTCGAAAGAAATGACGATGTACGATGCGATTTTAGAGTCAGCAAATGTGCCGGCAGTTTCTTTATTAAATGAGTTAGGGGTAGAAGAAGGAAAGCAATATTTAGAGAAAGGAAATGTTCATATTGCAGACGCAGGGTTAAGTACAGCGCTTGGCGGATTGAAAAATGGTGTTTCACCATTTGATCTTGTAAAAATGTATCGTGCGTTTTTAGCAAATGGCACTATTATTGAGCCGCACGTTATTGATAAAGTGTTAAATAGACACGGTGCAGTTATTGGAGAATCGCCAAAAGTAGAAACGAAAATATTCTCGAAACAAACGGCGTGGTATATGACGAAAATGTTAGAAGGGGTTGTAAAGGAAGGGACAGCGAAAGCAGGCATATATAGCGGTGCATTAGCTGGGAAAACAGGTACAACTTCCTTACCAAATGACGATAATGGAGCTAGAGATATGTGGTTCGTCGGCTATACACCAAATTTAGTAGGTGCTGTTTGGATTGGTTATGACCGTACGGATAAAGAGCATCAGTTGCAAGGAGAAAGTGCGTCAGCAACGAAATTGTTTAAGAAAATTTTAACGAAGGCAAATGTAGAACAGAAAGAGCAGTTTATGAAACCAGAAGGTGTGGAAACAATCGGTGCTCCGATTCGTTTGCGCAAGATTGAAGATGTGAAAATGAAATTAGCGTTTAGCCCTTTCGGTTTATTTAAAGCAAAATTAAGCTGGACACCACTTCCAGATGAAAGAATTATGTATCGTATTTATAGAGTGGAAAACGGAGTTCATACGCATGTAGGCACTGTAAATGGTACCGGAGAATATGAGGAAAAGTTCGTTAACATCTTTTCAAAACCGAGTTTTTACGTTGTACCATATAACACACAAACGAAACGTGAAGGAGAAAAGTCAAAAGTAGCTAAACCATAGTTTTTCTCTGTGCTATAATAAGAATGTTGTGAAAATAGTAAGCGGTTTTACGAATGTTTGTGTCAATTTCATGAACAACGTACATAATGTTATGCATTTTGTTTTTACAAGCTGTATAGTAAAAAAAGATAAATATCGGAATAGAACGTATTTAGAGCAAAAGCATTGGCAAGGAAGGGAGCAAGGGTCTTGGTAAGAACTATAAATGAGACATTTTTAAAAGCATGTAGGGGGGAACGTACTGATTATGTACCAGCATGGTATATGCGTCAAGCAGGTCGTTCGCAGCCGGAATATAGAAAGATAAAAGAAAAGTATTCTTTATTTGAAATTACACACAATCCAGAGTTATGTGCTTACGTTACAAAGTTACCAGTTGATCAATATAACGTAGACGCAGCAATTCTGTATAAAGATATTATGTCACCACTACCTGCAATTGGTGTGGATGTAGAAATTAAATCAGGTATTGGCCCAGTTATTGATAATCCAATCCGTTCTTTACAAGACGTAGAAAAGCTAGGGGAAATCAATCCAGAAGATGACGTGCCGTACATATTAGATACGATTCGTTTATTAACGACAGAAATGTTAGACGTACCGTTAATCGGTTTTTCAGGGGCTCCATTTACATTAGCGAGCTATATGATTGAAGGCGGTCCATCTCGTAATTACCATAATACGAAAGCGTTCATGTATGCAGAGCCGAAAGCTTGGTTCGCATTAATGGATAAGCTAGCAGATATGGTTATTACATATTTAAAAGCGCAAATTAACGCAGGAGCAAAAGCGGTTCAAATTTTCGATTCTTGGGTTGGAACAGTAAATGTAGCAGATTACCGCGTATTTATTAAACCAGCAATGGAGCGTATTTTTGCAGAAGTTCGCCCGATGGGTGTACCGATGATTATGCACGGCGTAGGAGCTGCACACTTAGTAAATGAATGGCACGACTTACCGCTTGATGTAGTAGGCTTAGATTGGCGCTTACCGATCGAAGAGGCGCGCGCACGCGGCGTTCATAAGGCGGTACAAGGAAATATGGACCCTTCATTCTTACTTGCACCATGGTCTGTTATTGAAGAACATGTAAAAGGTATTTTAGATCAAGGGATGAAACAGCCTGGTTATATCTTTAACTTAGGACACGGTGTATTCCCAGAAGTAAATCCAGATACATTAAAACGTTTAACTACATTTATTCATGAATACTCTAAAGGGCAGTTAGCGAAGTAAAGGAGCATTGCTGTATGAAAAAGAAAATTGGTTTGCTTGTAATGGCATACGGAACGCCATATAAAGAAGAAGATATTGAACGTTACTATACACATATTCGTAGAGGAAGAAAGCCAAGTCCTGAAATGCTAGAAGATTTAACAGAGCGTTACCGTGCAATTGGTGGTATTTCTCCTTTAGCTACTATTACATTAGAGCAAGCTAAAAAGTTAGAACAGCGTTTAAATGAAGTACAAGATGAAGTAGAGTACCATATGTATCTTGGCTTAAAACATATCGAACCGTTCATTGAAGATGCAGTGAAAGATATGCATAACGACGGTATACAAGATGCAATCGCACTTGTTCTTGCGCCGCACTATTCTACATTTAGCGTGAAATCGTATGTAGGACGAGCACAAGAAGAAGCAGAGAAACTTGGAAACTTAACAATTCACGGCATTGATAGCTGGTATAAAGAACCGAAATTCATCCAGTACTGGGTTGATGCAGTGAAAGGTATATATAACGGTATGTCAGAAGCAGAGCGTGAAAAAGCAGTATTAATCGTATCTGCACATAGCTTACCAGAAAAAATTATCGCACTTGGCGATCCATATCCAGATCAATTAAATGAAACAGCTGACTATATTGCAAGAGGTGCTGAAGTAGCCAACTATGCAGTAGGTTGGCAAAGTGCAGGAAACACGCCAGATCCTTGGATTGGTCCAGATGTACAAGATTTAACGAGAGAACTAAACGAAAAGTATGGATACAGTTCATTCGTATACGCACCAGTTGGATTTGTTGCGGAACATTTAGAAGTTTTATATGACAATGACTTTGAGTGTAAAGTTGTGACAGATGAAATTGGCGCGAAATATTATCGTCCAGAAATGCCAAATGCATCGGACGCATTTATTGATTGCTTAACAGATGTTGTATTAAAGAAAAAAGAATCTGTATTGTAAAAAGAAAGGGGGAGCATGTTTGAGGAAAAAAGTTGTAATCATCGGCGGTGGCATCACAGGATTAACAACAATGTATAACTTGCAAAAAGATATTCATGACAAGAACTTGCCGATCGATACATTACTTATAGAAGCATCGGGTAAACTTGGCGGGAAAATTCAAACCGTTCGAAAAGATGGATTTACAATTGAACGCGGACCGGATTCTTTCTTAGCACGAAAAGAAAGTGCCTCTAGACTGGCGCGAGAATTAGGTCTTGATGATGAACTTGTAAATAATAAGGCCGGTCAATCATTTATCCTCGTAAACAATCGGTTACATAAAATGCCGAGCGGATCGATGATGGGAATTCCAACGCAAATTACGCCGTTTCTATTTTCCAGGCTGTTCTCCCCAATTGGTAAACTAAGAGCTGGTTTTGATCTGTTAATGCCCAGGTCAAAGCCAGTATCTGACCAATCACTCGGGCATTTTTTCAGACATCGCCTCGGCAACGAAGTGGTTGAAAATTTAATAGAACCATTACTATCGGGTATTTATGCAGGGGATATCGATGAAATGAGCTTAATGTCAACATTCCCGCAAATGTATCAAATTGAGCAGAAACATCGCAGTATTTCACTCGGTATGCGTACGCTTGCTCCGAAAAAAGAGAAATCTGAACCGAAAAAGGGAATCTTCCAAACAGTGAAAACAGGTTTAGAATCTATAGTAGAATCTCTCGAAGCGAAGATACATGAAGGTACGATAATAAAGGGAACTCGCATTGAAAAAGTTGCAAAACTTGGTGATGCTTACACGATTACTCTTAGTAACGGAAAAGAAATAGAAGCGGACGCGGTCGTAGTGGCAAGCTCACATAAAGTATTGCCATCTATGTTTGCACAGTACAAGCAGTTTCGTTTCTTCCGCAACATTCCGTCTACATCAGTTGCAAATGTGGCAATGGCTTTCCCGCAATCAGCCATTCAGCGCGATATTGACGGCACAGGGTTTGTCGTATCTCGAAATAGCGACTACACAATTACAGCATGTACGTGGACACATAAAAAATGGCCACATACAACGCCAGAAGGAAAAACGCTTCTTCGTTGTTACGTCGGTCGTGCTGGTGATGAAGCAGTTGTAGAACAAACAGAAGAGGAACTCGTTCAGCTCGTACTAGAAGACTTACGAAAGACGATGGATATTACAGAGGATCCTGAGTTTACAGTCGTAAGTCGCTGGAAAGAAGCGATGCCCCAATATACAGTAGGCCATAACGAGCGAATGAAGAAACTCACAACATTTATGGAAAAAGAGTTGCCAGGTATATACTTGGCAGGTAGTTCTTACGCTGGTTCTGGTCTTCCGGACTGTATTGATCAAGGTGAGAAAGCCGCAAAGCGTGTACTATCTCATTTGGAGAAAGTAATGGAGACGGAATTACTCGCACAATAAAATATAAGAAACGCCTTCAATCACATTGAAGGCGTTTTGTTACTTATTCACCAATAAACATATATAAGTTATTTGGCTTTATAACGGCATCTCCCGCATAAATAACCCATTCTGTTAAGTTTTCAAACTCTAACTGATAACTATTTCCCTCACTCATATTTTCTATAAAATATGGTTCATTAATGAGTATTCCTTGAATGAAATCTTCCGTAATGTTTTGCATTTCAAACCACATATGTTCACTTTTTCCTTCTTCGTAGGAGACACCAAACTTAGCAAGGAAACGAAAATCTTCATTTGATTGTTCAATGTGAAAAATATTGCTGAAATACCCGAAAGTATTCTTCGCATTGTAAGCCATACGATCGGTTTCACTATTTGTTTTATAGAACATGAGCCCTGTAGCTTCCTCGTGTTCTTTGAAAAAACTTTCAATATATTCTTCTGAAGTATTAAATTGGAATAAGAGAACGGACGGAGATTGATGGTATTCATCTCGGTCATCCATCCCGCCTAAGAATACGTTTTGTGCATCTATTGGTTGTAGTTTCACTTCTTCATCCTCGATTGAAGACAATTGATCCATACTCGTTTTATGCCCAATATAAGATAATCCCTTTTCCCACGGAACAGCTACTGTATGGATAGAACCTTGCTGACTATGCGCGATCACGATAGGCTCATTCATAGGGACTTGTCCATTCTCAACGGCATTATTAGCAAATGTTTGAAAGAGATCACCAATGCCGTAGTAGGACGAAATGCGATTTGGAATAATTAATTCTATTTCTGTTACGCCTGCTCTTAAAAGGCCATGTGTATGAAACCAATATTGCGTAGGCTCACCTTCTTTATCGTCTTCATAAACAGAATGAATAACATACAAGTCAGGAATGTCAGGTAATAATTCATTTTCAACGTGATATTCAATATAGCTTCTAGATATTACTTTCATTGCTGCACTTGAATCGATTACAAATAACAAATCTGGAGCGAGGTTCCATAAAAACTGTAACTGCTGGAAAAAGCAGTCCAGCACATCGCCTACAAATAGCGTACGAGCGAAAATTTCAGTGCCATAAGCAGCATCTTCAAAATGAAGATCTACGATTGTAGCATCTTGTCTATTGTACATTTTATATTCTTCTGGGTCATTCGCCTCATCAATATGCAGCTCATACGGTATGATTGTTTCATTCATATGTAACTCAACAATAAGGCTTGTCTCATCACTAAAAACAATTTTTAATTCATCAACTTTAGTAGAGATAGTTTCTAGCC
This sequence comes from Bacillus sp. AR2-1, assembly GCF_008368755.1. Classification (NCBI taxonomy): domain Bacteria; kingdom Bacillati; phylum Bacillota; class Bacilli; order Caryophanales; family Bacillaceae; genus Bacillus; species Bacillus sp. AR2-1. The sequence goes on along the minus strand of NZ_QORY01000035.1, from coordinate 31,802 downwards.
GCTGTTTTAACTGCTCAATTGTAATTCTAGTAGGTATAACGGCAATCATATCTGAAAAATGACGTTCTAATGTTCCATTCATAGCTGCGCGGTATGTTTCTGTTTGTACTTCCATCCAATCACTCCTATTCAAATGAATCCATTTTACATGCCAATGAACTTTCGATATTTTCTGTTTTCTCTCTCTAACATTATAGAGCGCATTCGTAGAAGGTGTAAAATTATTATTTTGTATTATAGTTTGAAAGCTTGTAAATTAAATAAATTTTTTGTAAAACTTGTCGAAATATCATTCTATATAACGAATCATTTGATATGATAGAAATGCTGAGAAAATATGAAATAGGGAGAGGAAAATGGCTGTGAAGAAATTGTTAAGTGTCTTTTTATCATTCATACTATTGCTTTCATTTACTGGAACTTTAGTACAAGCAGAAGAAACGACTTCTATGTCAGTAGAAAAAGCAATTCAAGTATTTAAACAGCAAGGGAAAACGAAGGGGATAGTGGAAGGGTATATCGTTGGATATACGCAAAGTCCTTCTAAATACACGAAAGATCCGGCTAAGTTTGATGATACAAACGTAGCAATTGCCGATTCGCCAAATGAAACGAATCCAGACAAAATCATGCCTGTTCAGTTGCCGAAAGGTGATGTGAGAGCGGCAGTAAACGTGAAAGATCATCCTGAAAATATCGGGAAGAAAGTTAGTTTAACAGGGACGCTTGAATTATATTTTAGTAGCCCAGGTTTAAAATCGGTAACGGCTCATAAGTTTCAAGGGGAAGGACAAAACCGTGTTAGCGATGTAGTAGCTTCGCCTGGTAGCGGAGAAGTTGCGAAGGGCACAGCGGTAACATTAACAACGAATACAGAAGGAGCAACAATCTACTATACGTTAGATGGCTCTAACCCTACAAATAAGAGTGTTCGTTATAACGGACAAATTGTAGTGAATGAAAATAGTGTGATTAAAGCAATTGCAGAGAAAGAAGGGCTTACTTCTTCAGCGATTTCAGCATTTTCATTTATTATCGTAAATAATGAACCAGTTCGTATTCATGATATTCAAGGGAAATCACATATTTCTCCTTACAAAGGGAAGAAAGTATACAATGTGGAAGGTGTTGTAACAGCACTTGATAAAAATGGTTTTTATATAGAAGATAATCAGCCGGATAATGATCCAGCTACTTCAGAAGGTATGTACGTATACAAAAAAGATGCAAATGTAGCGGTAGGAGATCTTATTCAAGTTGATGGAGAAGTAGAAGAATATGTTGGACCTGGATATGCAGAAAGGTTTGACACAGATTTAACGACGACGGAAATTAAAGCGAGCCGCGTTGCTGTAATCGCAAAAGATCAACCTTTACCAGCACCGATTGTACTTGGAGAAAACGGTGTGAAAATCCCTGATCAAATTATCGATAATGATGCATTCGGTTTATTTGATCCAAATGAAGATGCAATCGATTTTTATGAAAGTATAGAAGGTATGCGCGTTACGATGCCAACGCCAAAAATTATTGCACCTCAGAAAAACGGAAATTTATATGTAACAGTAGAAAATGGCGGAAATAAAGTCGTAACTAAATATGGCACACCTTTATTAGATGAAAATCAATTAAACCCAGAGCGTCTTTCTGTAAAAGTACCTCGCGATTATGTAGCAAAAGTAGGAGATACTTTCACTGGAGATATAACAGGGGTAGTAGGATATGATTACGGTTCGTTCCGCATTGCGCCAATAACGGAATTACCATCTGTAGTGGACGGTGGATTTAAGCAAGTAGGGGCGAATATTCAGCCTCGTCTTGATAAGTTAACAGTTGCTACATATAACATTGAAAACTTCTCGGCGAATAAAAAAGAAACAACAGATGAAAAGGTAAAAGCGTTAGCGTATTCTATTAAATACAACTTAAAAATGCCAGATATTATCGGTGTAGAGGAAATGCAAGATAATAACGGAACGATTAATGACGGTACAACAGATGCTTCGTTAAGCGCAAAACGTATCATTGATGCGGTTTTAGAAATTCGTGGACCGAAGTATGAGTATGTAGAAATTGCTCCGGACAATAATCTAGACGGGGGAGCACCAGGAGCTAATATTCGCGTCGGTTTCTTCTACAACCCATCACGCGTGAAATTAGCAGCAGTACCGAAGTTACTTGATAAAAATGTCGTTCGCATTGGAGACGAAAGTTCATTATTTGAAAGTACACGTAAACCGCTTGCAGCAGAATTTACGTTCCAAGGACAAAACGTTGTTGTCGTTGCAAATCACTTAAACTCAAAAATAGGAGATGCAACGCCATTTGGAAAAGTGCAGCCGCTCGTATTAAAGAGTGAAGAAAAACGAATTCAGTTAGCGCAAGAAGTAAATCACTTCGCACAAGGAATTCAGAAAAAGAACACGAATGCACCAGTTGTTGTGTTAGGGGATATGAACGATTTTGAGTTCGCTAAACCACTAAAAGCACTTGAAGGAACAAACTTAAAAAATATGTTAAACACAGTGCCGAAAGAGAACCGCTACACGTACATTCATGAAGGAAATGCACAAGTGTTAGATCATATTTTAGTAACAAACAACATCGCACCACACACAATTGTAGACCCAGTACACTTAAACTCAAACATTATGAAAGAACATGGACGTGTAAGTGACCACGACCCAGTACTTGCTCAAATTGATTTGAAGAAAGCTTCTTAAATTAGGGGAACGCTTAGGTAACTAAGCGTTCTTTTTTGTTTTTGTAGCGTCATAGAATGGTATAAAGAGGTGATTCCTTTTTTGTAATCTGGTGATAAAATTAATTGAATATTTAGTCTTTATGAGGAGGGCAACGATGCCAGCGCAAATAAATGGAAAGCTAATGAATCAGCTTGCAATTTTTTTTGGTACGATCGTCATGTTTCAATTTGTAGCTGAGGTAACAGGACTTACTCAAAATTTGGATATTACATATAACTTAATACATACAGCATTGTCCTATGTAACGTTTAGTTTGGCAGTCATTTTTACTCTAATAGGTGCAAGAAGAGAATTAAGTACATATGCAATTATTTTATTATGTTCAGTTGTAGGTATTAAAGCGATTTATTTTGCGGCGATCGTTATTTTATGGGGATTGGCAGGTACGCCGTAAAGGGGAGATGATTATATGAGTATCGAAAATATAAGATTGATAAATGTAAATGAGAATAAGAGCGTAATTCTCTAAGCTAACTTAGGGAATTACGCTCTTATTCGTACAATCACTTAGTCTGAAATTGCTTGAAGCGCTTTTCTACACCGATCTCTTTTTTGCAGTCTTCTTCTATATTTTTTTCTATCCCGCTTTACTCCTTGTATATACATAAATAAGCTAACGAGAAGGAAGAAAGTACATTGCATCGTTAAAATATACGGTGACATGCCTTGCAATGGTTGTTTCGGATCGTATAAATGAATAGGTGCTCCGCCTATTGAAGGAAATATTGTATTTAGCAGGACGTAAGGAATGGAGGCAACTGCAAATGGAAAGAGAATTGCCATATAGTCCTTTTGTGACCATACAGATGCAGCAAGTCCTAAAAGGGCCATTAAACCTGCAAATAAAAAATTAATTCCGATATATACAGTAATATAAGTGAGAGGCGCATCGAAATATAGGTTTGCGAACATTCCATCAGCATTTATGATGCCTGAACCAATCGTAGGTGTTCCGTCTGGAATGGTTAATTTGCAAAATAATAACGATAAGATGAATGGAAATGTATAAAGAAATCCTCCACAAAAAAACGTAACGATATATTTCATTACTGAATAAGGAAATAAAGAAATCCCCTTACTCACAAAAGGTTTAAAACCATCTGACTTATCCGAATTGTAACTTGTACTAAAGGGGAAACTCGCAATAACTGGCATTAATAATAAATAAACATCCATTTCATTGTCGCGAAATCCGATCCATTTTATATCTGTTGAAATAGGTCCACTCGCTGCGTCTCCTAAATAACGAATGACATAGTAATAGTGATAAATACAAATAAGAACGAATCCACTAAACATCATAATTAAAGAAATACGACTACAAAAAGCTTGCTTTATATTTAAACGAAGCGCACGCATCATGACTGAAAAAGCCTCCACTATTTTGATAAACTTGTCTATTTTCTATATTACTATTAAATGTAAAGATTTTCTTGTTTTTTTATTTGATTATTTGAAAAAAGGGAAATTTGTTGTTGTTAAGTAAGGTTTAATTGTATATCTTAAGAACACCTTTTCCTTTTCTCTTTTCTTCTGATAAACTATGGACAGTATGATATACACTGACTGGAATTTTTTTATACTGGAAATAATAAAAAAGAGAACTTGTATACAATGTAAGCGTGTGGTAATATCAAAGATGTACTGATTGACTATATTATCCAATTGGTCATTTTTGGAGGTGACGATGTGGCAATAGATCGAAAACGTTCTATTATTGAAGCTGCAACAAAGTCTTTTTCAGCGTTCGGTTATAAAGCAACAACGATGGATCAAGTAGCGAAGTTAGCGAATGTAGGAAAAGGAACGATTTATACTTTTTTCAAAAATAAAGAAGAGCTATTTGGCGAAATTATTTCTAATTTAATTACAGAAATGAAGCAAGTTGCAGAAAATGCAATTCGTTCGGATGTTTCATTTTTTGAAAATGTACATAGAGCATTATATAGCATATTAGAATTCAGAAAAGAACATCAGCTCATGATTAAATTAATTCAAGAAGAGCGTGATATGGGAACGAAAGAAGTACAAGAAGTGATGCAACAAGTAGATGTGGAAATCGTTTCTGTCATTCAATCGTATTTAAAGATTGCGATTGAAAAAGGTGAAATTAGCAAATGTGATCCAGAAATTACAGCATTTATTATGCTTCGCTTATACGTATCGCTTATTTTTGATTGGGAAAAAAATCATGAACCGCTAGAAAAAGAAAAAATTGCAGAATTATTTGAACTTTATTTATTAAAAGGATTGTCAAACTAAGATAATCCTTTTATTATTATAAAAAAGTGACCACTTGAACAGAATGGTCATATATTTATTTTAGGGGGGATAATAGAAATATTTACTTCATAGTAAGGAACAGTTGCATAGTATAAATTCGGGGATAAGGCATATGTATGAATAGGTATAGCCTTTTTATTTGGGAGAAAATGACCGAATGAACAATTCGGTCATTTAGAAAAGGGGGAGAAATGATGAAATGGAATCAGTTACTTCGTAAAGAGTTTACTGAAATTATAAAAAGTAAAAAAATATTAATTCCAATTATCGCGGTTTTATTCGTGCCAATTTTATATGCAGGTATGTTTTTATGGGCCTTTTGGGATCCGTATAAACAGTTAGATGATTTGCCAGTGGCGGTAGTCAATTTAGATAGAGGTGCAGTATTTGATGGGAAACCAATTGAGGTTGGAAAAGGGCTCGTTGATAACTTAAAAGATAATACAAGTTTCAAATGGGAATTTGTAAGTGAAAAAGAAGCGAAAAAAGGAATGGAAGGTAGAAAGTATTACATGTTAGTACGCATTCCAAATGACTTCTCAAGTAACGCTACAACGTTATTAAAAGATGATCCGAAACCATTAAACTTAGAATACATTCCAAACGAAAGCTTAAACTTCTTATCTTCACAAATTGGCGGAACAGCCATTGAAAAAATTAAAGGTGAAGTATCAAGTACGTTAACGAAAACATATGCAGAGAAAATGTTTGATTCCATTCAAGACGTCTCAAAAGGATTAGCAGATGGAGCGGAAGGAGCAAACAAACTACATGACGGATCAAGTGAGCTGCATGATGGTTCAAGTAAAGTGACGGATGGCCTTCATACACTTCAAGGGAAGTCTGGAGAGATGAAGGATGGAGTTCAGAAATTAGCAGATGGATCTAATAAATTAGTAGATGGGTCTGGCAAAGTAACAAATGGTTTAAATACGCTAAATAGCAAAACAGGTGAAATGCAGATAGGTATCGGGAAATTGGTAGACGGATCAGGCAAAGTAACAGATGGTTTACATGTATTAAATAGCAATGCAGGTATCGGAAAATTAGTAGATGGATCAGACAAAGTAACAGATGGTTTACATGTATTAAATAGCAATACAGGTATTGGGAAACTAGTAGATGGATCAGGCAAAGTAACAGATGGTTTACATGCATTAAATAGCAATGCAGGTATCGGGAAATTAGTAGACGGTTCCGGGAAAGTAACGAACGGTTTAAACATGTTAAATAGTAAAACAGGTGAGATGCAAACAGGTATCGGGAAATTAGTAGATGGATCAGGCAAAGTAACAGACGGTTTAAATACGCTAAATAGCAAAACGGGTGAAATGCAAAAAGGAATTGGCGAATTACGTGATGGATCTGAGAAAGTGACCGGTGGCTTGAACCAATTAGTAAGTAAATCCGGTGAATTAAAAGCAGGAACAACTGATCTATCAAATGGTATGGGAAAACTTGCTGAAGGACAAAGTCAATTAGAAAAAGGGTCTCAAGAAATCCAAAAGGGATTGCAAGATTTAAATAGTAACGTACAAAAGTCTGCTGCAGGCTTAGAGGAAATGCAGTCGAAAGTTCCTACTATATTAAGTAAGGTAAATCAGAAAATAGATGGAGCCGGAGAAAATATAAATCAGTTAAATGAACTTACGCAATCAACAGCAGGAGATGCCAAAAATGCAGCGCAAGAGGTAGCGAATTTACAAAAGCAAATTGAAAGTTTACCGAAAGAATATCAAGAGCAGTTACAACCATTCATAACAAGTGCTGTAAAAAGTACAGCGACAGTTCAGCAAAAAGCTGCTGGAGTAGCAGGTGGAACAAATAAATTAAATGAAGAAGTAAAACAATTAAAAGGCGAAATACATCAAACAACAAATGGACTACAAAACAAATTACCAAATCCAGAAGAGGGAAAAACTCTAGCAGGTGGTATTGAGAAACTAACGAACGCACAAAATGAATTTGTTAGTAAGTTTCATGGATTTGGTGAGGGGTTAGATAATGCAAAAATAGGTGCCGATAAATTAAAAGATGGATCAGTTCAATTAATTGATGGCATAACGCAATTACAAAGCGGCTCTGGAAAAGTGACAGCTGGATTAGATCAATTATCTGCAGAAGCAAATCAAATGGCAGGTGGAATAAATCAATTAGCAGATGGATCTGGTCAAGTAACAGGCGGTTTAGGAATATTATCTGAAAGAGCAAACCAAATGGCAGGTGGAATAAATCAATTAGCGGACGGCTCAAGCCAAGTAACAGGCGGTTTAGGTACAGTATCGGTAGGAGTATCCAAATTAGCAGATGGGTCTGGTCAAGTAACAGACGGTTTAGGCACAGTATCGGTAGGAGTATCCAAATTAGCAGATGGATCAAGCCAAGTAACAGGTGGTTTAGGCACAGTATCGGTAGGAGTATCCAAATTAGCAGATGGATCTGGTCAAGTAACAGGCGGATTAGGAACATTATCTGTAGGAGCAAACCAAATGGCAGGTGGCGTAAATCAATTAGCAGATGGATCTGGTCAAGTAACAACTGGCTTAGGTACTCTAAATGGTGGCCTAAATAAAATGTCAACCGGCTCAACCCAGCTAATCGACGGCGTAAATAAACTAGCAGACGGATCAGGAAAAGTAACGGATGGCCTCGTAAAAGTAAATGATGGTTCCGGTGAACTTGCTGAGAAACTTGGCGAAGGGGCAGAGAAAACTGGTGAAGTGAAAGGAACGGATAAAACGTATGATATGTTTGCAAGTCCTGTAAAAGTGAAGACGGAGAAAATGGCGGAAGTTCCTAACTACGGAACTGGATTTACACCGTATTTCTTATCACTCGGTTTATTTGTTGGGGCACTACTATTATCTATCGTATATCCATTACGTGATACAGTGGGCGTTCCGAAATCTGGATTTAGTTGGTTTATTAGTAAGTTCGGTGTACTACTATCAGTTGGTATTATCCAAGCGATTGTAGCAGATATTATATTACTATTCGGATTAGGTGTAGAAGTACAAAGTATTCCGTATTTCATACTCTTTAGCATCGTTACAAGTTTAGCGTTTATCGCATTAATTCAATGTTTAGTAACAGCATTCGGTGATGCAGGGCGTTTCATCGCCATCATCACATTAATCATTCAGCTTACAACAAGTGCTGGGACATTCCCATTAGAATTGATTCCGAAGTTTTTACAACCATTCAATGCTTGGTTACCGATGACATACTCTGTATCAGGATTGAAAGCAGTCGTATCAAGTGGAGACTTTAACTTCATGTGGCAAAACGTAGGAATACTCATGATTTTCATCGTGGTATTATCACTTGGAACAATCGCATCCTTAACTTGGATGCACAAACGACAATTTAGAAATATTGCGGAAAACCAATCGATTGAAGCATAGAAAAAAGCACCTTTTCGGTGCTTTTTTATTTTAATGTAGGGTATCTTTTCTGTAGTTTATATATAAACCTTTTTAAAAGCTATAGAGACGAGAGAAAAGGATTTACAACAATTTACAGAGAAAAACTATAATAGAGGAGTTGATATGATGAAAGGAAATCTTACTTATTATTTTATCTTAAATCCGCTAATCATCTTTCTTGTTTACGCCCTTTCACCTATCTTGTTTCATAAAGAAAAATATATAAATATGAAAGATGCACTAGGAATACTTTTAGTTTACTATGTGCTAATTAGCGGGTATTACCTTATAGATGTTATAAGTAAAAGAATGAAGAAGCATAGTAAAGACAAACGATAAATTTTATGGCATAAAAACCGATGGAGGACAACAAAATGACTGAAAGTGAAATGAAATTTCGTGATACGACGATTCGTAACTTTTTCGATAAAGAGGACCGCCTAAAATCGATTCCAGGTCAAAAGAAGAAAAAACTAGTATTGTTGGAGCATTTAATTAGCAAATTAAATGCTGAAAATCAATATACGGAAAAACAAATGAATACATTTATAAAACAATATCACGATGATTTTTGTACGATTAGACGTGAGTTTATTGTGCACGGGTTTATGGATCGAGAGGATAATATGTACCATATAAACGGGAGAGAAGTTTGGACGAAGTGGGAGGAGTTAAAATAATGAATCAGCAGGGGGAATCCCTGCTGATTATGAGCTTGTACTAGTCTTGCAATTTCTTTGTAGTAAGTCTATGAACTCTTCAATATTTGAACTTGTAATGTATCCAAGCGTTATATATTCATCTTCATAGTAAAATATTATTTTTTTATCAAAGATTCTTCGCTTCGTTTCTATGGATTCAATTTTTTTATACTCGAATTCGGCAATTAATGTATTTTTAGATTGTTTATAAAAGAGGAGCCTTCTATTAGTAGCCAGTAGCATACCAGGATACGGGACATTATGTGTAATAATGTAGCCAGTAAGTGAACAATTTAAAGTTGATAAAATTTTTTCTTCTTTATGTAATAGTTGTTTTGCAGCTGTTAAGATTGGATTCATTTTACACATTCCTTTTATATAGATTTAAAGATATTGTATCAAAACTAAAGAGACTCTCGATATGTATTATTGCATATTGGCAGTCTCTTTTTAGTGGAAATGTTTACATTTAGTAAACTTTAAGTTCCAGTCGCTCTTTCTGACGAAGATGATGTGCAAAATGCATAGAAATAAGCTGGAACCATTCTGCTGCATGTAAGTAACCAAGCCCAGGGTGCTGTACCTTACAATCATTTGGAATAGAAGGAAGTGTTGGCTCTATTTTTTTTACAATTGTAATTAATTCTAGAAGCTGTTTCTGTACGTCTTCTTTATTAGCTGGGTTTTCAGGCGTATATCCAGGATGATCTGGTAATTTGATTTTTATGTCTGGGAAAGCTCCCATCATATATACCTTTTCTCCCATATCCGTTTTCTTGTTAGTTACAGAAGGCACTTCAGTTCTGCATTTCACGATTGCATCTAACTGCATGCGTGTAGCTGAAATTAAGTGATTATACATTTGACCGAGAGACCATTCCTCATTAGAAGGCTTCATCCTAAATTGTTCTATAGAGTACTTTTCTAATTCCTCTATGTAGTACGTTGCTAACTCTTCAAATTTCTTCATATCACTAACTCCTTTTTATGAAAATGTATTTGTTACTACCTACTATAAAGAGCTAATGCTGACAACATTATGTCAGTAGTGAAATGCAACAATTAAAGTTTTAACATTTTCTTTGCTTCATCACGGATTTTCTCAGATAGAACGTTTGGTTCAAGTACTTGCACTTGGCTTCCCCAGCTTAATACCCATTGAAATACTTCGTCTATGTTTCTTGATTTCAAAAAGACGTGAAAATCATTTTCTCTATGCTCGTATGAATCTATAAAGAAGTATCGTGATTCAATAATTTTATGTGCAATATGGGCTGGGAATAATAAATGAATCATCACAGTACGGTTGCTTTCAGGCTGATATTCCTGCAAAGAAAAGTCTTCAGGTTTTGTAAAGAATTCTTGTTCTCGCTGTAATTCCTCGATTCGATCTAAGCGGAAATTACGTATTTGTTTTCGTAGTAAACAATGGGCAACGATATACCAAATTCCTGAAATGTTGACTAAGCCATAAGGATGAACAGTTCGTTTTATCTTCATAGTTTCACGTGGCTTAAGGTACGAAAAAGAGATCACTTGCTCTTTCTGAATAGATTCTTGCAGTAAAAAAAGTTGTTTTTCTAAATTTTCTCGCTCGGGTTGCTGATGCGAAAATATAGGAGAAAGGAAACGAAAAGTTCCCCGTAATTCCTGGGCTTTCTTTTTTTGATCAGTAGGGAGGACAACCTCAAGTTTCTCTTTTGCCGATTTTGCATGTACAGAAAAAGAAGAAGTGAAAGTTTTCTCGATATAATCACCGCCTAATAAAAGAGTAACAGCCTCTTCAGACGTAAGCTGAATGGGTGGTAAGAAATAGCCATCCATTAATGAATAACCTTGGCCAGGCATGGCGAAAAGTGGGACGCCAGATTCACTAAGTGCATCCATATCTCTGTAAATCGTTCTTATACTTGTCTCAAATTTTTCAGCTAAGCTTTGTGCTGTAACAGTTTGTCTTCTTTGTAATTCAATTAATATAGCTAATAAACGATCCGTCCGGTTCATGAAATATCCCCCTGTATCTTTTATAAATACGCCTACTGTAAACTTCTAAAAGCAGTATAAACTCTCCTCCTATTAACATACTTTTCCCTATGTATAATATTAATATAGTAAAATCATAACAACCCATATTGCAGTTTCCAATAATATACTATATAATCAGTTTAAGAAAACGTTTTCATGCAAAGGGGGAGGATTTCGTGTCGACTATAGAGGACGTGGCGAAATTAGCGGGGTTATCAAGGACAACGGTTTCTAGGGTGATTAATAATCATCCATATGTTTCAGATGAGAAGAAAAAAAGGGTTCAATTAGCAATGAAGCATTTAGGTTTCGTGCCTAATTCTGCGGCGAGAAGGCTTCGTAAACAAAAGACGGAAACAATTGCGGTGCTAGTTCCAAGGATTACAAATCCTTTCTTCAGTAGATTTATTGAAGCAATCGAGATTGCTGCTTCTGAACATAAATATAAACTGATTATTTGTCAAACAAGATATTTACCGGAAAAAGAGATGGAGTATTTACAATTATTATCTACGAAACAAGTAGATGGAATTATTCTATGTTCACTAGAAAATCCTTGGGAAGATGTAGAGCCATACTTACAGCACGGTCCAATCGTGTTATGTAATGAATATATTGAGGAAGCAAATGTTCCAACAGTGAAGTTTGATCATGCGCAAGGAGCATACATAGCTGCTAAGCATGTGTTAGAACAAGGATATCGTAATCTTATTTTTTGCCGTGGTAACGAAACCAAAGTGGTTAGCCAGCAGCGAAAAATGGGCTTTTTACGTGCAATAACTGAGAAGAGCCGCCAAGTAGAAGCGATCGATTTTCTTGAAAACGCTTTCTCTTGGGATGATGGAAAGAGAATATTCCATGAAGTATTAAAGGACAAAAAAAATCCTACCGCGATTTTGGCAGGAGGCGATGAGGTAGCAGCTGGAATTATTTCAGAGGCGAAACGCCATGACTGGAGCATTCCAGATGATCTCGCTGTTATCGGTTTTGATAATCAAATTTTATCACAGATTACAGAGCCAGGTATTACGACAATTGAACAGCCAATCGATGAGATGGCCCGAAAAGTTGTCGACCTGATGATGGATAAAATCCATACGAAAAATTATCGAAAAAAAGAATTGTATGAGTTTGAACTGGAGCTCTTGGTGAAAGGTTCGACGATGAAGAAGGATACGATGTTATTAGCCTAGTAGACTATGTCTGCTAGGTTTTTTATGTTCATAAACTACTATTCTTCGTGAACGCAGTCATCACATTTGTTATGGTATGCTTCGTGCTGCTCATCAATTTCTTTCCCGCAATGTGCACAAGTTTTCGTCGGTAAATTTCTGAAAAACTCCATTGGTTGATCGATCATGTCAATCCCTCCATTTCCATTTCTTACTACCATTGTATTAGTACAAAAAACAAAAGTCAACAACTGTTTTATAACAAAGTTGAAAATTAATGAAAAAGTTTAGGAAATGGATTATAGTTAACAATGTAGAATGTAAGTGAAACATGCATTCCTACTCGGTTTTAGAAAGGATGGATACATATGAAAATGACTGTTGTCGGCTTTTGGGGCGGCTTTCCAGAAGCGGGAGAAGCAACGTCGGGGTATTTGTTTGAACACGATGGTTTTCGTTTACTTGTAGACTGTGGTAGTGGTGTACTAGCACAGATTCAAAAATATATAACACCATCTGATATAGATGCAGTTGTACTGTCACACTATCATCACGATCATGTTGCAGACATTGGGGTATTGCAATATGCGAGATTAATTACGAGTGCGACAAAGGGACAACTACCGGAATTACCAATATACGGTCATACGTTTGACGAGAATGGCTTCCATTCTTTAACGCATGAACCGCATACGAAAGGAATCGCCTACAATCCAGAAGAAACACTTCAAGTTGGACCGTTCTCGATTTCATTCTTAAAAACTGTTCATCCTGTTACATGTTTTGCGATGCGTATTACAGCTGGTAGTGACGCTGTAGTATATAGCGCTGATTCCAGTTATATCCCTGAATTTATTCCATTCACAAAAGATGCTGATCTTTTCATTTGTGAGTGTAATATGTATGCACATCAAGAAGCTGCAAAAGCAGGACATATGAATAGTACAGAAGTAGCAAGTATTGCGAAAGATGCGAATGTAAAAGAACTTTTATTAACGCACTTACCACATACAGGCAACACATCTGATTTAGTAACAGAAGCAAAACAAATTTTCAGTGGCCATATTACGCTAGCGCATAGTGGCTACGTATGGAACTCATGAGGTGATACGATGTTATTTATTGATAATAAAGGGATTACAGATCCTAGAATAAACTTAGCAATTGAAGAATATTGTGTGAAGAATTTAGATATTAACGAAACATATTTACTGTTCTACATTAACGAACCTTCCATTATCATTGGTAAAAACCAAAACACAGTAGAAGAAATTAATGCAGATTACGTAAAAGAACAAGGAATTCATGTCGTTCGTCGTCTATCAGGCGGAGGTGCAGTATATCATGATTTAGGAAACTTAAACTTCAGCTTTATTACGAAAGATGATGGAGACAGTTTCAGCAACTTCAAAAAATTTACAGAACCTGTAACGAAAGCGCTTGGTAAATTAGGCGTAAATGCAGAACTAAGTGGTCGTAACGACATTTTAGCTGAAGGCAGAAAAATTTCAGGTAACGCGCAGTTCTCAACGAAAGGTCGTATGTTCAGTCACGGTACGTTACTATTTGACTCTGAAATCGATCACGTCGTATCAGCGTTAAAAGTAAAAATGGATAAGATCCAATCAAAAGGAATCAAATCAATCCGTAGCCGCGTTGCGAACATTACAGAGTTCTTAAACGAAAAAATGACGACAGAAGAGTTTAGACAACTTCTTCTAGAAACAATTTTCGAAGGGGAAACAGAAATTCCGACGTACGAATTAACAGAAAATGATTGGAAAGAGATCCATAAACTTTCTGAAGAACGTTACCAAAATTGGGACTGGAACTACGGAAAATCTCCGAAGTTCAACTTACAACATTCACACCGCTTCCCAGTTGGACAAGTTGACGTTCGTCTTGAAGTGAAAAAAGGAACAGTAACAGAATGTAAAATTTACGGTGACTTCTTCGGTTCACTAGATGTCCATGACATTGAAGAGCGTCTAACAGGCGTACAATTTGATAAAGATGCATTCACTGCAGCTTTAGAAGGCGTAGATATCGTACGCTACTTCGGTAATATAACAACAGAAGATTTCTTACATTTATTCTTCTAAAAATAAGGGAGGCTGCCGTAACGGGCAGCCTCTTTTTTGCGTAGATTGTCACGTTTTATCGGTAAGTCGATATATTTTAAAAATCGCTGATATAATTTCATTCACCATAAAATCACAGGACATTTGCCCCTTATAAAGGAATATATATATTCAAAAGGAGGCGAATTGAAATGAGAAGGGTAATGTACGTTGTATTATTGCTCAGCTTCGTCATCGGAATGACAGCTTGTAACGATGAAACTTCCTCAAGTCGCACACTTTTATCGATTGGAAAGCCAGGGAAGGATAATGTTATATATTTTACGCATACGGATAATAAACGAAAGATAGCTGATATACAAACTATGTTTCAAAATAAGAAATGGAAAAGAAATGAAGCTTTTAGTACGATGAATAAAACGCCAGATCTTGTCTTGTCAATAGATGAGGCCAATACCGGGTTACCGACATTATATGTAACATTGTTTTTTCATGAAAACGGAGCGGATGCAATCAACTTGTATGGGGAGCATACGAGCTTGAATAAAAAGGAACTAGAAAAACTTAGTGAAAAGATGAGTGCATATTATCCTGAAATGATTTTAGCCTTAGTTTCATAATGTGTAGGCGAATAGAATTCCCTTATTTTTCTAAAGTGAATCAACAGGAGGTGATCCTTGTATATGCAGTTAATGGAATATCACTTGCTACTTTAATTTTCTTTTAATATAATTAATTTAGAATTTTTAAATATTCTAAATTTTATAAAGGTGGGGTTTGTGTGAATCTCGTTCAATCTTTGGCTGAAACGGCGAAAAAGAAGGGGGATAAACCGGCTTATATATTTATGGATCAGTCGGTCTCGTATGACCAATTAAACAAAATGGTCACAAGGTTTTCTAGCAATTTAGCAGCGATGGGCATTGGAAAAGGGGACAATGTCGCATTAGTTGTTGGAAATTCACCACATTTTTTGGTCGGTTTATACGGAACAATGAAAGCTGGAGCAACTGTTATTCCAGTTAATCCAATTTATACAGCAGACGAAATGCATTATATTTTACAAAATGGAGATGTAAAAACAATCATCGTACTCGACGTCCTTCTACCTGTTATACAATCTCTTACAACAAGACTTCCTTCACTTGAAAACATCATCATATGCGAAACCTCATCAGATTTTAACTATACAGAAACCGAAAAAATGAAAACGTTTACGAGAATGATAGGGGCTGGAGATTTAACTTTTGAAGGCCCAGAATTAGATGAAGAAGATGTAGCGGTTATTCTATACACTTCAGGTACAACTGGAAAACCGAAAGGTGCGATGTTAACACATAAAAACTTATATAGTAATGCGAGCGATGTGGCGTCGTATTTACAATATACTGCTGATGATCGCGTCGTTGCGGCTTTGCCAATGTTCCATGTATTTTGCTTAACAGTGGCGGTAAATGCACCGATTGTGAACGGAGCAACTATTTTAATGTTACCGAAATTTAGTCCGAAAGAAGTATTCCGTATTTGTCGCACGTACGAGCCAACGATTTTTGCTGGTGTACCGACGATGTACAATTATTTATATTTATTCGAAGAAGCAAGCGCAGAAGATGTGAAGACGCTTCGTCTTTGTATTTCAGGTGGTGCGTCAATGCCAGTTGCTCTTCTGCAAAACTTTGAAAAACGTTTTGACGTAATCGTTTCAGAAGGATACGGTTTATCAGAAGCATCACCAGTTACTTGTTTTAACCCGCTAGATCGTCCGCGTAAACCTGGGTCAATCGGTACAAATATTTGGCATGTAGAAAATAAAATTGTGAACGAACTTGGGGAAGAAGTACCTGTCGGTGCAGTCGGTGAATTAATTGTTCGCGGACCTAACGTTATGAAAGGATACTATAACGCGCCAGAAGATACAGCAGCGACATTGAAAGATGGTTGGCTGTATACAGGTGACTTAGCGAAAATGGATGAAGAAGGTTACTTCTATATCGTTGATCGTAAAAAAGATATCGTCTTAGTTGGCGGTTATAACGTATACCCTCGTGAAGTAGAGGAAGTATTATATACACACGAATCTGTAGCAGAAGTTGTCGTAATTGGCGTTCCTGATGAAAACTTAGGAGAAGCAGTACGAGCATACGTCGTTTTGAAACAAGCTAACGTAACAGAAGAGGAACTTATGTATTATTGCACGTTACATTTAGCAAAATATAAAGTGCCAATGAGTATCGAATTTTTAACAGAATTGCCGAAGAATACGACGGGTAAATTGTTAAGAAGAGCTTTGAGAGAAAAAGCGATGCAAGTATAAAAATAGGGGCAACCATCTTTATGAAGATGGTTGCCTTTGTATTTTTTAGAATTGGTTAAGCTATAACACCATATATTTAAACCGTAATATGACTAATAAGGAGGAGATATACGTGGAGCAAAAGGAATTACGTTTACGGAGAGTTCAATACCTTATTTGTGACATTATGGATGAAATGAACGCTGAAAGTGAGAAGAAAAACTTAGAAATACTGCAGCAAGTAATCGATCATCTTTCAGGTGCGATAGGTGATTTAGTGGATCCATCAAGCTCGTATTCTATGGATTATTTAGAACGGAAAGTTCATACGGCACATTATTTACTGTTTAAAAATGAGCGAAAGGCGTATTTGTGCAAGAAATGATATTTTTTACACTTCATTGATAATTATTATCAATGAAGGGATTGTGTTGCGTATATTCATATAGAAGCAGCTGATACATACGATGTTAATTTTAAAACTTATAAAGAGCAAACAAATGAAAATATGAAACTACTAAAAAATGTGCTGCTTAAAAAAATTATTGGGGTGCGAAGTATGTTAATAGTTTAATTCAAGAAAATATTTCAGTTGGAGCAGATAAGGGCTGGGTTCCAGATGAAGCGGTAAGCCGCGCGGAAGCAGTACAATAACATAATATATTTTATCAGTAGATATTGATTCGGGGGATAAGGATGATTGTGTTACGAAAAAATGAATATTGTATATTTTTACCTAAAAGAAATGAAAAGTTTGCTGTTCACATAAAAAACCGAACCACCATCTAAATAGCGGTTCGGTTTTTTTATTTTTTCTCTACTAACTTTTTATTCTTCCAATCTAGTGTGAATGATTTATTAAATGTTTTTTGATCAACGTCTTTTACGTTGTTTCCAACCCAGTTTGCAGTTCCGAATGTGAAGCCTGGACGAAGTTGGTAGTCGTCAGCGTGTTTTGTATAAGCGACTTGTAAGTTAGATTGGTCTGTATTCTTTTCAGAGATAACAACAGCAATCATACCAGGTGAGAAACCGCTATTTGTTAGTGCTGGAAGTTGATCCATCGGTATTAAATTACCTTTTGCATCAGATTCGTATAGGTATGTGCGGGAGTACATGAACAGTTGGTTTCCATATAAAGAATGGTAGGAATCACGTGTGTAAATACCCCAGTTTTGGTTGTTATATCCGTTAAAGAATACGTTCCATTTTACGTTTTTATTTGTTTGGTCAATTAAGTTTGTTTTATAACTTGTTTGTTTATAGCTTACAGAGTCAGACCAAGTTACTTGACCAGTTGCGCCAGCTTCAGCGCTAGGCCCATTTGGTGTTGCAGAAGCTTTAACAGAACCACCAAGTTGATAAGATACGCTAGAGGTTACAGTC
Organism: Bacillus sp. AR2-1; assembly: GCF_008368755.1. Taxonomy (NCBI): domain Bacteria; kingdom Bacillati; phylum Bacillota; class Bacilli; order Caryophanales; family Bacillaceae; genus Bacillus; species Bacillus sp. AR2-1. Next base: position 13,671 of record NZ_QORY01000035.1, on the reverse strand, counting down.
GTTTCTTCTACAGCGTTTGTAGGTGCTACGTTAAAGAAACGAGCGCTGTTATCTTGAAGGTTAAATGCAATATCATACTGTGAAGGATAGCGTAATGTTGCACTAGCGCCAGGGATTAGGTAGTTATCAATAGGCGCACTACTTATAGTAGGATTTGCTTTTAGAAAGCTACCAGTTGTATTAATAACAGCAATCTGTTTATCAGCGCTTGGATCATCAATAAAAGTTACCTTTAAAGACATTGTCATATTATCAGTTTGATCATTATTAAATGTATTATAGCTCGTATGTGTTTTTGCGTTTTGCCCGATATCTGTTACAACTTGTGATGTCGTTTGAGCGTAAGCAGCCGGTGTTGAAAGGGTTAAAGCGCTACTAGCAAAAACAGCGGATAATGCTAAGCATTTTAAATATGTTTTAGAACGTTTCATGCCATCACTTCCTTTTATTTTTTTGTCGATATATGTCGTATTTCGTTTATATCGTAACATGAAAATAAAACGGAAGGGATGCATATGCAGAATTGCATAGTTGAGTTTTGGATTATGAAATTTTATGAATCCTTATCAAGGGAATCGCCGCTGTATTGTTTATATATTCCTCCGCATCAACTCCCCAACCTGCATCGCAACGTACTCAACATCATTATCAATCTCATCCAACACGTAAGATTCCAAAATGCCCATGACAGCTGTTCCTAAAAATTTTAAAACGATGTGTGTATCAATGTTTTTATTTACTGACGTATTTGTGTTTACTTTTTTCTCTAGTTCACCCATGATGAACGTTAGGAACTTCTTTTGAAATGATAATGTGCTGTTGCTTCTAAATAACGATGCGAAAAAGGGTTTATGTTCTTTGAAGTATTCAAACCATATGACAGTTCCTTCTATATAGCCTTTTGTTTGTTTTATATCGCATATTGCTCTTAATTGGTTTAAATGGTCGTCTACAATTTTGTCTAATAAATTGTATTTATCTAGGTAGTGTAGGTAGAAAGTTTTTCTTCCGATGTTTGCTTTTTCTGTAATGTTTTTTACTGTAATTTCGTCAAAGCCATCTTCAATTAACATTTCAATAAATGCGGATTGAATGGCGTTTTGTGATTTTATAATTCTTCTATCGATTTTCTCCATATGATGTTCCTCCATTATTGATACATATATTTCGTTATGTGTGTATTATCACCCAAATGCGTAAATGTGGTCATTGAAACAAGTGGTTGCTCGCTTTATTATAAATATACACGTGAGTATTAACTCTCACAAGTGTAAATTAAAAATAAAGTAAGGGTGGTTTTATAAGTTTCTATAATGAAAATCTGTAAAAGTAGTTTTGTTTTGAATTGCACCTCTAATTGTTAGATTTGCATCTAGCAGTTAGAGGTTTTTATTGTGAAGATTGCTGTGCTTAATATTTACGTTAAACGTGCATAACAAGATATAATAGAAGAAATCAAGAAGGAGGCTGACTGTGAAAAATCTTCGTTATTTCAATATATTTACTATGTTAATTGTATACACACTACTCATGTTTTACATCGGCTGGAACGGTTGGGTTTGGCTTCATGCGCTGTTTGGCTGGGAATCTTGGGGATATTACGCTTTCGTAGTCGGATTTATTTCATATGCGTACATTCTCGTGCAAGTGTTTAAGTTTCTGCCATTTCTACGAACGATAGGTTCGATTTGGTTTGCGGTCATACAATATGCGCTTATGCTGTTGCCGTTAGCAAATATTACGGTCTTTCTTTTACAGTTTTCAGTGGAGAAAGAAGCGGCAATTATTTGGACAGGAACGGCCGTGTTACTTGCGTTTATCTTTATTTTTGCATATGGGGTATTCAACGCATATAGCCCAGTAGTTAGAAAGTACGAGGTGCACATACCGAAAAAAGTAGAGGGACGTAAAAGCTTACGCATTGCGATGGCTTCTGATATGCATTTCGGTAAATTATCTGGCGTTTCGCATTTAAAAAGACTTGTCCGTCATGTAAATGAGATGGAGCCTGATATTATTTTACTGCCAGGTGATATTATCGATGATCATCCAGGTGTGTTCATTCAAAAAAATATGGGACCAATTATGAAACAAATGAAAGCGCCATTAGGCGTATATGGTGTGTTAGGAAACCACGAATATTACGGACGAGCGGTTCCTGAATTTTTACAAGAGATGGATAAGATTGATATTCGTATTCTGTTAGATGAAGTGATTACAATTGAAGATCATTTTTATCTCGTTGGAAGAAGAGATAAAACAGAGCGAGATCGCCAAAGCTTTGAAAATCTAATGAGTACGGTAAATAAATCTATGCCAGTAATTGCAATGGATCACCAACCATTCGAGTTGAAACAAGCAGCGGAGGCTGGCGTCGATTTACTACTATCCGGCCACACGCACCGCGGACAAATGGCGCCGAATCATATTGTAACGAGAAGAATGTACGAACTAGACTGGGGATACGCACAAAAAGGTGCATTCCACGCGATTGTTTCTTCTGGTTTCGGATTCTGGGGACCACCGCTTCGACTTGGAAGTAGATCAGAGATTGTACAGGTGGAAGTTACGTTTGAATAGGTGTATAAAATAGAGAGCGAATTGCTCTCTATTTTTTTAAATAAAAAAAGGCTCCACATAAGGAGCGCTCAATAAAAACAAATGAATAAAAAGAAATAACAGACACGTATAATATACAATACTGATAATTTTGTATCAGTATATTAGGATTTAATATTTATGTTGATGTCGATTTTATAAAAAAGGTACGATTAAAAGACGTTGCTGGAATAAAGGGGGATTATAAGTGGTTATATCAGATGTTATATACGGTGAATTTAAAGTGGATCAAGTGTTAGAAGAATTAATTTTAAGTAAGTCTGTGCAAAGGCTGAAAGGTATTCATCAAGCCGGCGCAAGTTATTTAGTGAACGAGAAATGGAATGTAACACGCTTTGATCATTCAGTTGGCGTTATGTTATTAGTGAAAAAACTTGGTGGTTCAGTAGAAGAACAAATTGCAGGTTTACTGCATGACGTATCACATACTGCTTTTTCACACGTGATTGATTACGTTTTTCATAATGAGGGTGAAAGTTATCATGAAGAGATATTTAGTTCCGTCGTGAAAAACTCAGAAATTCCAGCGATTCTTTCAAAGTATGGTTATAACTATGAAGACATTTTGTTAGATGATTCGAAGTGGACATTACTGGAAAGATCAGCACCAGAATTATGTGCAGACAGAGTGGATTATACGTTACGAGATATGTATACATATGGGTATATTTCTTTAGAAGAAGTTCACAGTTTTTTAGAGGATGTCATTGCTGTAGATGGGAAAATGGTTCTTCAAAGTGTCGAAATGGCAGAGTGGTTTACAAAGACGTATTACAAAGAAGTAATCGATTTCTTTATGAAACCAATGAATATTTACGGAAATGATATGTTAGCGAAAACGTTAAAGTTAGCTCTTCATAAAACGATTATTCATACAGATGATTTTCTTCTTGAAGATGATGAGCTTATTTCGAAATTGCAGCAATGTAATGATTCAGAAGTACATGCTTTATTAAGAAAAGTTCATCCGAATGTAAAAGTAAAAGAAGATAGAAACGATTATGATTTGTATCAGAAAAATAAAGTGCGTCTTATTGATCCTCCATTACTTCGTGAAGGGGAAGTTGTTCCAGCGTCTGTCGTGTCAGAAAACATAAAACAGATGAGCGAGATCGTTTATGAAAAAGCGGTGAGAGGGATGTATGTGAAAGTGATTTCGGATTAAAAAGGAGAGCATCCAGAAGTGATGCTCTCCTTTTTCTCATTAATAATCAAACCAATTCCAAACCTCAATATCCCCAAGAGTCGCATAACGAACGTGCGGTGAGTTTTGTAATTTTAATAACTCTTTTGACGGGCCAGTAATGACAATGCCGTATACTTTTACACCGTTATCTTTTACATACTGATAGCGCTTATCTAAGTTCAGATCTTTTTCAGGAGTCCAAGTCGTTTTACTTACAGTTTCTTTATTTATCGAAAGAATACGCATCATTTCGATTACTTCATCTTCTTTTGTTTTCGGTTGCTCTGCTTCACTATCAGGAAGATTTATATGTTCTCGAAATCCGATAATTTCTCCGCTATGCAAGAGAAAATCTTCTTCATTTATTCTTTCTTGTCCTGTGTCTAAAGCGTACCATACAGGAATTGGCGGCATTTCTTGTGCTTCAAATGCGCTATATAGAATCGATTCGACTTCTTGTAAAGTGTAAACTTTATCGAAGGATATCGCTAATTCTGCAACGGTTCCCTCATGAATCTTTCCAAGTGTATCCCAAACTTTTTTAGATGAGTTTTTCAACTGATCATCTTGCGTGATTTTTGGGTGAACAAAGGAAAGTTTTTTTGAATAAGCTCTGTTTGCCCAAGATTGATTTGTGACAGTTACAGATGATAAGAAACTACTCATTGTTACTGTACCAATTGGAAATCCTTTTTTGCCGATTGTTTTATATAAATTCATTTCAGTTTCTGTAAGGAAGAAGGGTTTAACCTTCGTATTTCCTCCAGCGGAACGACTATTCGGCATTGTTGCTTCTAGTGCGAGTGCTGGAATCTCATCCACTTTCCGGAAGTTTTCCATTTCGTTCGAATAGAAGTAAAAGGAAGATGCAAAATGACCAACAAAATAGATTGCTATACAAACAGCAAGGACAAAACTAAAGGTTTGCCAACGCTGTTTCCATTTTATTTTCCAAAACGGGACTTTCAGATTTTGTGGTGGTAACCTTTTCTTTATTGGTTCACTCTTTGAAAGCAACTCATTTAAGTAAGCGACACACTCTTCACATGTTTCAATATGACTTTCTAACTCTTCCTGTTCATCATGCGTGAGCGTTCCATTTTCGTACTTCTTCCATAGTTTTTTAAATTCTGTACAACCCATCCTTATCACTCCTTTATGCTTTTCGTTTCTTTTCGTCCTCGGTGTAATTCAATTTTCACCTTCGCTAGTGAGAGACCAGTCATCTCGGCTATCTCCTTATATGAGAATCCGTAGTAATCTCGTAGTAGTAGGACATTTCGTCTTTCAAGGGGAAGCGAAGATAAACTGTCTAACCAACGAGCAATCTCATGTTTTACAAAATAAGAGTGCTCTGTACTTGGCACATTTGGTAAATGGAATTCTTCAACTGTCGTTGTTTTATATCTGTTTTCTTTTCGATACCAATCGATAAAGGCGTTGTAGGCAATTGTAAATAACCAAGGCCTAATTTCTTCTCCTTTATAATAGTCAATATGGACGAGCATTCGGTAAAACGTTTCTTGAATGAGATCTTCCGCATAGTGGGAATCTCCGGTTAGGGAGAGAAGATAGCGAAATAAAGTGAAACTTTAATCAGTGGGGGTTTTCTTCATCCCCCACTGATTATTAGTTGAACCAATCGGACTTTTATGGGCAGTTGATCCCCACTTAAATTCTTTGCTTTCGCTGCATTTTGAGGTGGGGGTCTTACTGCCCATTAAAGTGGGATAAATCTTGCATATGTTCGGAGTAAATGTCTTCTAATGATTGTTTGCGTTTCACTACATTTCCCTCCCTTCATACATAACAACGAAATACATATAAAAAAGTTACATTTGTTTTTAAAAATATAGTAAAAAACGTCAAGAATTGGATAGGATTCTCTTTTATCATAATACATATAAGGCGGGTGAACAGAGATGGAAAGCTATGAAACACAAATTCAAAGGTCAATTGATTATATTGAGGAAGATGTAATGGAAAAACAGACGCTGCGTAATTTAGCACGCATTGCAGGTTTTTCTGAGTCGCATTTTCATCGTGTATTTCAGGCGTTAGTAGGTGATACAGTAATGGAGTATGTTCGAAAGAGGAGGTTAGCCCGGGCAGCTTATCAACTTTCTCATACGGATGAAAAAGTTATTGATATCGCATTTGAGCATGGCTTTCAATCTCACGAAACGTTCACGAGAGCCTTTAAAAAAATATTTCAAATGACACCGAGTGAATATCGAAAACAAGAAATTGAAACACCAATGTATTGCAGCGTGAATGTAAAACAAAGAAAATTAAATCCGTATTTAGGAGGCATACAAATGGAATATCGTATTGTAAATAAACCAGAATTTTTAATGGCGGGCTATGAACTGAAGACGACAAGTAAAGAAGGGAAAAACCATCAAGACATCCCAGCATTTTGGCAAGAATATTTACAGAAAGATCTTGGAACAACGATTCCGAATCGTAAGGATACGAGCCAATGGGTAGAGCTTGGATTATGTACTGATTTTAATTTAGAAACAGGCGACTTCACTTATATTATCGGAATGGAAGTTACAGGGTTTGAAAATGTGCCAAATGAAGTTGCGAAGCGTACTTTCCCAGCAGCGACATATGCTGTATTTACAACGCCGAAAGTTCCTCATGAAGAAATGGTATCGTCTATTCACCAAACGTGGAATGCAGTGTTCTCAGAATGGTTCCCGCATTCAGGATATGAACATTGCGGCGTTAATGAGTTTGAACTATACGATGAGCGTTCCCATGCAGATAAAAGTGAGTTCGCTCAAATTGAACTTTGGATACCGGTGAAGAAGAAGTAATAGAAAGAAAAGCGAGCCACTGAGTGGTTCGCTTTTTTATAAAGAGGGAAATGGAAAGAGGTTCAAAAAATTAGAATGTGTTTGTATTGGTAGGGAAATAGCTAAAATATGGAGATGACCTTTCATAGTGAGTTGTGAAAGGTTATTTTTACGAGTGGATTGTTAAATTTGTATTGCCTCATCTGTAATACATTTAAAAATGATAAAATAAAGTAGCAATTAAATATTGCGGGTGGAAGGTTATGCCCTTTCTTCATTTTGTGGAGAAAGGAGGTGTAATCGTATGGAATTTCTTTTGCAAATTTTGTTGGAAATCACAAAAACTATAGCTAGAGAAGGTATAGTTATGGGATTTAAGAAATTAACGACAAAAAGGCGCAAAAAGAAGACCACCCGTCTGCCTGCGAAGCGTGGGAAGTCTTCTAAGCGCAAATAAGCTTTAGTTGCAACCTTCCACCTTGCGGTAATTAGTTGCAGTGACGGGGTGTTGGAAGCACCTCGTCTACTTCATTTTATGCAAAACTTAGTTAGTTTATACTTCTATTTATAGTATAACAGTTTAGAAATGTATTTGTTAATAGTTTTATTTTTACTTTGTATAGTAGGAGAAGTAGACTGGTATTGTTGGTTTTTGTCGACAAATCGATATATCTTGAAAATCGCTGATATAATTTCATGTACCGTTGAACTATCGCAATAAGCAAGAATAAAAGGCGAATAACATAATTCCATTTACCGAAGAACTCCCCCAAAAGAAAAGACGCCACATAGCGCCCTTCCTACGAACGAAACGGAAACACAAGTACAATCGTCGTTCCTTTTCCAAGTTCGCTATCAATAGAAATCGTTCCGTTATGAGCATGAACGAGCTGTTTCGTAATAGCGAGGCCAAGTCCAGTTCCGATGTTGCTTTCTTCTGTATTTGTTCCTCTGTAATAGCGCTCAAAGAGAAGCTCTTTCGTTTTGTCATCCATTCCTTTTCCATTATCTGAAATAGAGAGTGTAAATGAAGTAGCGTTTTGGGAAAGTTTTACGCTGACATTTGTCGTTTCATTATTATGTTTTACAGCGTTTACGAGTAAGTTTTCGATAATACGCTGGAACCATTTTTCTTCAATGAAATATTGAATTTTATTTGAGCTCGGTACGAATTCAATATTTTGATTTTGAAGTGTCGGATTATTAATGAATTGTAATAATACTTTTTGGACGAATTGATTCATTTCAATGTTTACGTGCTGCGCAGGAAGACTGTTATTTTTTAATTGATACGTTAAGCTTAAGTCATCGATTAATGTCGTCATATATTGAGATTTCTCTTTCATAACGCTGCCGAATTGTTGAATGTCGCGATCAGTCCAGTTGTACTGCTTTGATTCTAGTAATAATGCGTAGCCATATATAGAACTTAGTGGCGTTTTTAAATCATGTGTGAGACCGGTAATCCATTCTTCACGTGTTTGCTGCAGTACTTGCCTCATCGCATCATTTTTTTTGAGTGTAATAGAAAGGTGCTCTAGTGAATTTGTCACATCACTAAATAAGCGGAATGACCATTTTTCTTTACCAGATCGCCGGAACCTGACAGGTTTCCCTTTTTTACTAACAGGTTCTTCGTACTTTCCACCAGCGATGTTTTTAAGCCAGCGCATCGCATGGAGTAACGGTTTTCCAAATTTATTACCGTACCAAATAGAAAGAATGACTAAATAAACAAATACGATAAGAAGGATTAACCCGCATCCGATTAGAAACTTTTTAGCAAATACATCGTCTATTTCATCATCTGGGTAGTAGTGCTCATTTTTTGCAGTTATAACGAGAAGGTGATTGCTATTTGTATCGTAAAAGCTAGACGTGTTTTCTTTATGATTCCACGGTTCTTTTGCGTTAAGAGTAGCTTGTATGGCAGAAAACGTTTTTTTCTTTTCATTTGGATAGGAGAATACTTCTTCGCCGACACTATTAAAGATTTGAAGCGTTGCTTTTTCTTTAGAAAGTAACTGTTTTTCTTCTTCTGTTAATGTGAACGTATCCGTAGATACAGAAGGGTGCTCTTTCTGTATCGTTTTCAGTAATAGATTGCTTTTTACCGTACCGCCGTAAATAACAAGTACGTTCTTTTCTTCTAATTCAATTTCCCAATATGTAAACGTATAAGGGCTTTCTATGTGATTCTGTATATAAGAGAATAATGATGTTTCCGTATAAGATGTTGGCACGTCACTAGGCGTATTAAAGTGATAGAGAACTTTTCCGTCTTCCTCTACAACTTGAATCCAATCATTTTTCTCTTTAATTAAGTCTTTTACTTCAGCCTTTAACGAAATATCGCCATCTTCTGAAGAGATATATCTGGAAATCGTAAAATTATCAGAATCTGGAATGTTCGGTTCGTATGAAGTACTAGTAACTAGAAAAAATAAATAAGTGAAAGCCGCTACTACAGCAATCAATAATGTAACTAAAACAAATACGTGTTGCATGATAAACTGGATAATAAGTCGTTTATTAAAGTTCATATCTTCACCCTACTTTGTAATGAACTTATAGCCAAGTCCGCGAACGGTTTTTATATATTCTGGTTTACTTGGGTCTTGTTCAATTTTTTCACGTAGTTTTCGAATGTGGACCATAACGGTATTGTCATCGCCATTGTAGGCAGGTGCTCCCCAAACTTTTTCGTATATTTCTTCTTTCGAAAATACGTAGTTCGGATTCTCGCAAAAGAAGAGTAATAGCTGAAATAGCTGGGCGGAACATTCGATAACATGTCCACCTACTGTAAGTTCTGCGGAATATCGATCAATTTCAAATCTACCAAATGAACTGGAGTGTGCTTTTTGTTCGTGTGGTACTGCTTGTTTCATATGTCTTCGGAGTTGTGCTTTCATACGAGCTACTACTTCAAGTGGGTTAAATGGCTTCGTAATATAATCATCTGCACCGTGTGAAAATCCAGATATTTTATCTACATCAGATGTTTTAGCTGTGAGGAAGAAGATAGGGCAATCTGTTTTTTGGCGAATGATTGGACAAATATCAAAACCAGATTGTCCAGGAAGCATGACATCTAAAATAATCAAATCGTAATCGTTTTGCTGCGTGAGAGATAACGCTATCTCAGCTGATGTTGCAGTTGTAATATGAGAAAAACCTTCTTTTTCAAGAATGGTAGTTAGTAATTGTAAAATTGCTGTTTCATCATCAACGAGCAAAATATTTGCTTCATACATAAAAATCCCTCCTAATTTCCTCGAATATCATATCATTTTTCGGTAACTTATGGAATTTTTAAGGAAATTTTAAGGTTTTCTTTCGCAAAAAATTAAGAATCAAATGATATGATAAAAGTAACATAGGGGAGGAGATGAGTGTGAATCCGTTTCAAACGATGCGAGTTAGGTATTTTTTAATTGTATTTGCACTATTAACTTTAGTTGCAAGGGTCAGTAATGAATTGATAGAAAATACATTTCATATGCAAAATTCTACTTTTATAAATATTCTTATATTCTATATCCTTCCGATTACATGGATTTTTTTTGAGTATAGAAAACACCGTGTTTCATTTTCATTATTTATTAATAAAAATGAAACATTTAACCTGGTGCAAGTTTTATACATTGCACTTATGTTAGCCGTGTTTAGTTATGGATATCTTATTTTGTACATGTATAGTTTTGCATGGATTACACCCGAATTTATTATGAACGCGTTACGTGAACCGGTTATTGATAGCACAGGGGGATATGTATATCAAATTATTATGGTCGTGTTCATCGCACCAATTATTGGTGAATTTGTTTTTCGCGGATTTTTACTGCAACGTTTCGCCGCAAAATGGGGAACGAGTATAGCGATCATTGTAGTAGCGATGTTGTTTGCGTTGTTACACGTTGATTTCCTAGGCGCAGTTGTATTTAGTGTTGTACTATCAATCGTATATATTCGTACGAATAGTTTACTTATGCCAATTGCTATTCACATGTTAAACAATGCATTTGTAATCGGCGTTTCTTTTCTAGTAAATAAAGAAGAGATAATAAGTCTTGCAGATTTCTCAAATTATACGACGTTCTTTCCAGGACTTATTATTTTTATAACAGGATTAAACTTAGTACTCATCTTTTTATTTGTTAACCGCAAATATTGGAGTAAAGAAATGCCAGCTATATATGTAGAGCAGGAAAAGAGTTTTTCAGACGTAGTGGGGAGCAAATGAGATGAAGAAGACGATTGAAAAAATATTGAAAGACATTATAGATGCTACGTCTATTACAGATATGTGTGATAAAAGCGTTTGTCATTGGGTGCAACCTGTAGTAGATACGATTGTGTTTCCAGAGTAGTACTTATTTTCTAGTACTCATTTAAAAGAAAATATTATTTCTCTTCTTATTGTGTTAGGGGTTTTAATAGTATTTGGTCTAATTGTAGAAGAAATGATGAAGCGCATCTTCAGAAGAAATGAAGAGAAGTATATGTGGGTTCATAAAGTATTCGAGAAAGTAATAGTGGCTTTCCTTTTGTTTTATAGTATGAAAACAATCATTTACTTTATAGCTTTGAAACATCATTAATTCGAAATTTGAAAGGGATGTATAAAATTATATGAATGAAACAATATCATCAAATAAGTTTTTTTATTTGATTTTGCTTAGTATTGTGCTGATAACGACAGTCAATGTTATTCTTCGCTGGGAGGAAGCTTATTTCTTTATGTATTTAGCGCTCCATTTGTTAGGGATATTATGTATAAGTGGCGGAGTAGTTGCTGAAAAAAAGAGTGAAGAAAGCATTAATTATATGTGTGTGACCGGTCTTATTTTACTTTTAGCTGTACAAGGTATTATGAAATATAGTTCTTTTTCTTTACAAGATTTTAGTTTATTAGTGGATGTACTTCCTTAAGGGGACACGTTATGTTATCTAAGAAGCAAATAGGATACGTACTAGTTTTAATTGGATTTTTTACGCTTATTGTAACGACTTTATTTTTTCAGGACTATGAATATATACGCTATATAAAAGGCGCTTGTTTAATATGTTGGGTTGTAAGTACGTTTCTTATCCCAGAGTATGAACCGAAGAAAGTGTCTAAAGGTAGGTAAAACTCTTCTATTTGTAGAAGAGTTTTTTTATGTAAATAAAAGGATCTCGAGCAATTCGCGTAATAAGCTTGTTCTAATTTAGCATGTACGAACTTACAATAATAATAGACAGGCAGCATAGAGGAGGGAATAGCGTGAGGAAGGTTATTGGGTGGTCGCTTTTTTTGTACGTTGGGTTTGCGTTGCTTATATATTGGTATTTATTTGGATGGAATCATGAACTGATTCCGGACATGTATAAAGGAACGAGTGCAGATCCAGAAACGTTTATGAATGCAAGAGAGCTTACGCTAAGCCAAGATTATTCGCGCGTGAAAAATTTACTTTACTTTTTAGCGACGCCTCTAGAATGGATTATATTATTATTTGTACTTGTGCTCGGTGTTTCAAGAAAGTTTGAGAAATGGTCGAAGGAAACGACGAAAATAAGTGTCCTGCAAGTTGCGATTTATTTCTTTTATTTATCACTACTCACAACAGTTCTTGCTCTGCCGATGCAATGGATTGGCAGAAAAGTGTCCGTTGATTACGGCATTTCAACGCAAAGTACACAAAGCTGGATAAAAGATCACGTTATCGATTTTTGGGTGAATTATGCGACGATGTTACTCATTGTTACTGTTTTGTTATGGCTTATTCGTAAATTCCCGAAGCGATGGTGGCTAGCAGGATGGGCGCTCTCTGTTCCATTTACAATCTTTTTAACATTTGTGCAGCCAGTCGTTATTGACCCGCTTTATAATGACTTCTCGACGCTACAAAATAAAGAATTAGAAACAAAAATTTTAGCACTTGCAGATAAAGCTGATATTCCATCTGAACACGTATATGAAGTGAATATGTCAGAAAAAACGAATGCGTTAAATGCATACGTAACAGGACTTGGAAAAAATCTTCGTATTGTAATGTGGGATACAACGCTTAAGCAATTAAAAGATAAAGAGATTTTATTTATAATGGCCCACGAGATGGGGCATTATGTTATGAAACATATATATTGGGGCGTTGCGAGTTATGTATTGCTATCGTTTATAGGGATGTATCTCATTAGTCGTATTATAAATATGTGTATTCGAAAATGGGGGAATACGCTGCAAATTTCAAAAACAGCATGTTTTTCAATTTTACCTTTATTTTTCTTAATTTCTTCTGTACTCTCTTTTGCATCACAGCCAGCAACAAACTATGTTTCTCGTATAGAAGAGCGAGCGGCAGATCAATATGCTTTAGACATGACGAAAGACGGGAAATCTGGTGTAAAAACGTTTCAATATTTATCAAAAACGAGTTTAAGCCAAGTAAATCCGCCTGCGTTAGTGAAGTTTTTCTTATACACACATCCACCAATTTTCGAAAGAATTCATACGTTTGAACAATATGAGAAACAAAGCAAAAAGAAGTAGCGATTATGCTACTTCTTTTTTAGAGATATAAGTTTTATATTGGGAATATTTATCATTGCTTTTTATTGCGATTTTGTGAATAATAAGCTATAAAATTCTAAAAATCTATATATAAAGGAATAAAGGTGAAAAAATGTATTTTTTAAAAAATTTAAAAGTGAAATATAAATTATTATCGCTTATTTCATTAGCAGTATTGAGCATGGTAATTATGAGCTACGTAGCAATTAATTCTATTAATAAGATTAAGCATGATACAGAGGTTGTAGTAGATGATTATCAACATTCTGTAGTTTTATTAGAAGGAATGCTTCGTACACAAAATTCACTAGAGTATAACTTACTAGAATTAATTACAGCGTCACCAAATGAGGGGACAAATAAAGAGGGGATTATTGGTAATATTGAAAAGGATCTTGAAAAATATGATTCTTTATTAAAAGAATATGATGATGGCTTCAATTTAAGTATGCAAGAGGATGAGCTGTTTCAGAAGATGAAGGAATCTTTGCCAAGTTATATGG
>NZ_QORY01000034.1:0-12984 GCF_008368755.1 Bacillus sp. AR2-1 | reverse complement strand
GTTGGTTCTCCAAAAGCTTTCGCTAACTTTTTCATAAACATATAGGCGGCTTGATGATCTCTTGTTTTACGAAGTTGGATATCCAATGTATACCCTTTTCGATCAATCGCACGATAAAGATAAAGCCACTCCCCTTTGACTTTGATATAGGTCGCATCTAAATGCCATGATAATTGAGCAGTTTTGTTTTTCTTTTCCCAGATTTGATAAATAAGATTGCCATATTCATGCACCCAACGCATGATTGTTGTTGGATGAACTGATATTCCACGCTCTTTCAAGATTTCAGATACATCACGATAGCTTAAAGAAAAACGACAGTAGTAGCCAACGGCTACCAAAATAATATCTTTTTTGAATTGTTTCCCTTTAAAATATCCCATTTATCATGCTCCTCGAATCATTTTTCTCACATTTTAGTTTCGTTTAGAAAACTTTGCAACAGAACCAACTAGAATCCCTTATTTCTTTATTTTATCTGCATTTCATCTGCATCTATGACCATTAAACTACATACTTGTAAGATGTATTTATGAAAATAGACTCAAAAAAAGAGGGATCTACGAATGAAAATAAACAAAAGTCGATTATATATTCGGAATATCTTTTTGGATCGCAACCATCGATTATTGAATAAACTTCAAGATAAAAAAAGATTCCCAATAAAATTCCGGGATTTTATGCAAAAGGATACAAGTATAGCATTTTTTTTTCTTCTACCAAGTGCAATTGGTTTTTCAATTTTTTATCTGATTCCATTTGTAATGGGAATGATCTATTCGTTAATGGATGGCACAGCTGATGGTTCTTTTGTCGGTTTAGCCAATTATAAAGAACTGCTGGGCAGTTCTTCTTTTCTCAAAGCAGCAACGAATACGTTTTGGTTTACTGCAGTAAGTGTACCACTTGTAATCATTATCTCTTTATTACTGGCACTTTGTTTGAATCAAAATATATATATGCAAAATTTGTTAAGAAGCGCGTTTGTATTACCACTTGTAGTTCCTGTTGCTTCCATTGTCATGCTCTGGCAAATTTTATTTGATTGGAACGGTACGTTTAACTTATGGATGCACAATATGGGGTTTGAACGAATGGATTGGATGAAATCGAATTGGGCAATTGTTGTCTTGTCAATCGTGTATCTATGGAAAAATGTCGGATACAACATTATTTTATTCTTGGCAGCGTTACAGAATATCCCGAAAGAGTATTACGAAACTGCAAAAATTGAAGGTGCAGGTCGTATGCATACATTTGTAAATATTACACTCATTTATTTAACACCAACAATGTTTTTTGTCATATTAATGTCGATTATCAATTCGTTTAAAGTCTTTCGGGAAGCATATCTGATTGCGGGAAGTTATCCTCATGACAGTTTGTACATGATGCAACATTATATGAATAATATGTTCGTGTCGCTTGATATTCAAAAGTTGACAGCGGCTGCCACGTTGATGGTGGGAGCTATTTCTATCATTGTATTCGTATTGTTTGCAATAGAACGTCGTTTTCGAAAGTTTATGAATTAGGTGGGGAAAGTAGATGAAAAAAGAAAATGTATTTCGTAAATGGATGTTAACGCTGTTTTTGAATATATTAGCAGTCATGATGCTATTTCCAATTGTATTTACCCTGACGAATTCATTCATGACTGAGCATGAGATTGGATACAATTATGATTCTATTGGAGAGATGCAAAAAGATACACCGTTCATTAATTTGAAATTGATACCAGATTTAGTATCGTTTGAACAATATGGAACATTATTAGTGAAAAATCCGACATTTTTAAAAATGTTTTGGAACTCAGTATTCATGGTTGTGCCAATAATAGTAGGTCAAGTAATTGTTGCATCGCTGGCAGCCTATGCCTTTGCTAAGATTCAATTTAGAGGCAGAGACAAGCTGTTTATGTTATATCTTTTGACAATGCTTATGCCGTTCCAAGTTACACTGGTACCGAATTATATTATGGCGGATAAACTTGGAATCTTGAACAGTATAGAATCTATTATTTTCCCGGGTATTTTCGGAACATTCGGTGTGTTTATGCTCCGGCAGTTCATATTGCATATTCCAGATGCGTATATAGAAGCAGCTAAAGTGGATGGCGCTGGCCATATTACAATCTTTTTTAAGATTATTCTTCCTCTTATTCGTCCTGGGATTGCCGCTCTTATTGTCTTATTATTTGCGGATTATTGGAATATGGTTGAACAGCCACTTATTTTTCTGGATGATGCGTCCAAACATCCCTTATCAATTTATTTATCACAAATAAATGAAGGTGCACGCGGTGTTGGATTTTCTGCTTCTATCCTGTATATGACACCAATGATCCTGTTGTTTTTATATGCTCAGTCCTATTTTATTAAGGGAATTCAGTTATCAGGTGTAAAGGAATAATGAAGACTTATAGTGTAAACTTTCCTTCGGAAAGATTTTAAGGGGGAACAAAATGGAATATAGAACTGAACCAGTCGTTACAAGAAAAAAACGAAATATTAAAATTATTTCCAGTTTATTTATAGGACTTTTAATTATTCTGACAATTTTTAGCAATACACTAGCGGATTGGGATTTGCCAAAGGTTACTACAGATAAGCCAAGAAATGACCAGCTTACACAAACATTTACAGGTAATGGCGAGTTATTGCCACAGGAAGAAGAAAAGTTAAGTAATAACAACGTAGAGGCGAAAGTGAAGGAGGTGCATGTAAAGGAAGGGAACAAGGTACAAAAAAATCAATTATTAGTGACATACGATACTAAAAATAAGGAACAAGAGATTCTTGATGAAGAAGCAAATCTTCAAATTAAAAAATTAGACCTAAATGATAAAAAGTTAGAACTAAATGACGCTCAAGTTGCTTATAATGAAGCCAAAAAAAATCAACAAAAAACTAAATCAAATGATCAACCAAAAAATCAACAAGAAACCGAATCAAATGATCAACCAAAAAATCAACAAGATACAAAATCAAATGAGGATATAGGAGAGAGAAGTATACAAAGTCTCAAAACAGCTGTGGAGAGCAAAAAAATTGAGATTAGTATTCAAGAAAGAAAAATTAAAAATTTAAAAGAAGAATTAGAAACGAATAAGAAACTGATTGCTCCCTTCGATGGAGTTGTTACAAAAATAAATGCAAAGAAAGATCAACCTTCTGTAAAAGAGGAAGGAGATGTGATTCTCTTTAATGAGAGTAAAGGCTTTAAGGTTGAATTACAAGTACCTTCTGATTTAGCCATACACTTGAAGATTGGAGAAAAGATAGAAATGAAAAGAAATGCTAAATCCTTAGAAGGTGAGATTGGAGAGATTCGAAATATAGAAAGTAATGAAAATGGGAGACCACAGGAACAAGGCGAACAGCAAGGGAAACAAACATCAGCAAATCCACAACCACAGAAACGTATTCTTGTAAAGGTACAAGGAGAAGAACTTAAAAAAGGTGAGCAGGTCGAAGCTAAATTGACTAAACAATTTACTAAAGGTGTTCTTATACCAAACAGGGTGATTGAGGAGGGACCTAAGGGACCTTTTGTCTATACAATAGAAGAAAAAAAGGGACCTTTAGGTAATGCCTTTTATATAAAAGAATCTCCTATTACTGTTGGTGAATCTAATGGGCAGGAAACATTAGTGTTAGAAGGAGTATATGAGAAAGATCAAATTGTTTTAAGAAGCAGTGAACCTTTGAAAAAAGGAGAACGGGTAAAGGTAAAATAACAAACATAAGGGGAAATTTTTAAATGAAAAAGGTATGTATGATGCTAGTAGCAAGTCTATCAATCAGTTTCGTAACAGCATGCGGAAATAGTGATAGCAAAGGAGAAAGAAAAACAAAAGATGGAAAAACGATAATCGAAGTGTCGACTTTAGGTGAGACTGAGTCTCTAAAACAGGCAGAGAAACTATATGAGCAAAAGAATCCTAACATTGACATCCAGATAAAAGGGGCTTTTCCGGAAGATGGATCAGATAAAAGTGAATCAACGACAGACGAGACCTCCGCAGAGAAAATAATTAGTAAAGTGAATACAGAATTTTTAGCGGGTAAAGGATCCGATGTAATCGTACTAGACGGTTTACCTGCGGACAAATATGGGAAAAAGGGCTTGCTTACAGATTTAAGTGAAATGATGGAACAGGATAAATCTTTTAATAAAAATCAATATTTCAATAAAGTTTTAGAAAATTCGGATACAAACGGAAAACTTTACGGTATGCCATTATATTTTTGGTTAAGTGGACTACTTGGAGACGATACTGCAATACAACAGTCTGGAGTAGAAGTGAATGACAAAGAGTGGACTTGGAGTGAGTTCACAAGCATTGGAACAGAATTAGCAGGCAAAGGAACACATAAACATGTTATTGGAAATACTCCTCCGGAACAAATGCTACAATTTCTAGTGCAAGATCATTACGCTCAGTTAGTAGATACAGTAAGTGGAAAAGCAAAGTTCCAGTCAGATTTATTTGTACAAATGTTGGAAGACGTAAAGAAGATGTATGACGAGAAAATAGCCACTGCAGATTCTGTGAACTTAGGAGAATCATATTTTGTCAGTCTACCAATGATTATGTCAATAGAAGACTATTTTTATACAGGAACTATATTCGGTTTAAAAGGGACAAAAATATATCAAAAACCACATATAGCTGGACAAAAAAAAGGAGTTGCTTTTACACCGAACAAAACAGTAGGCTTAAATGCGAAATCTCAGGTCAAAAAAGAAGCATGGAATTTTCTTAAGTTTTTAATGTCTGATGAGGTCCAAAGTAAAGGGAATGCATTTCCAATTAATAAATCTGTATATGAACAAAAAATTAAAACACTGAAGGAAAAAGGAAAACTTGAGGGTCCAGCTGGTTCTATTAACGTTACCGAGAGTGATATACAAGAATTAGAGAAAATGGTTGCTGAAATAAGCGTCCAGAGCCCACAGAATACTAAAATTGAATCCATTATTGCTGAGGAGTCCAAGTCTTACTTTAGTGGTCAAAAATCAGCTAAGGATGTAGCAAAACTGATTCAAAACCGAGTGACGACATATATAAACGAATAATCTGTATATATCACGACACGTAGTAGCAATTAAAAGTAAAAAAAATTAGCAAAGGGTGATGAAAATTGAAGAGGAATAAAATGATTAAGATGTTATGTAGCGCTATACTACTAACTGGTATGGTTGCATGTAGTAACAAAGGTGATGAGAATCCGGAGAAATCCGTTGCTCAAAATACGAGTGCAGAGAAAAAAGAATCATCTGTTGAACTTTCAAAAGAAGATCAAGATAAGAGTGCAGAGAACAAGGAATCATCTGTTGAGGAAACCAAACTCTCTATAGAAGATACACTTTCAAAAGAAGATCAAGAAATTGTTGAAGGATTGTTTAACTCGGTCCCTAAACTAAAAACTTTCTTTCAATTAGAAGAAAAATACTCAAAGTCATTAACAGTGAAAGTTATAAAGCCAAATTCAACAAATAAAAATGAGGAAGGATACTATGATGTGACGTTTGAAGGAACTATATTAGAACAATGGAAGTTTTATGTGAATCCAGATAGTAAAAAGGTTTTATTTAAAGAACTGTCTATTGGAAGTAAGGATTATACTCTTGAAGAGTTCAACACTTATTTAAAGGAAATTGATGAAATGAAAATTGAAAATTTTCACAAAATGTTAGAGATGAAGTATGGAAATCCTAAAACTCAATAAACTATGGCATATATGGTGACAACAAGGATATTGTTTCATAGAAACTCATGACAAATAAGAGAAACTGTACAAAATTGAACGGCAGTTTCTCTTATTCTACTTCTTGAGCCTAAGGAACCTTTTCGATTTCCTATATCTGTCTCATAGCTTGAAATATATACTGGCTCTTAAAAATCTAACCGATAGAGTTTCTCAAGTAATATTGTACGTTTGAGGTTCAACATGTATACAAAAATTTGGAGGTTATAGCTTTAAAAATTCAGAGAAAACAAAAATGATAAAAATATATATAGTTTTTGTATTAGAGGAGGTAAAAACATGACAGAGGTAGTATTAAAAAATATTTATAAAATATATGATAATAATATAATGGCCGTGAATGACTTTAACCTTCATATTCAAGATAAAGAATTTATAGTGTTTGTTGGTCCTTCTGGATGTGGTAAGTCAACTACTTTACGTATGATTGCTGGATTAGAGGACATTTCACAAGGAGATTTATACATTGACGAAAAATATGTGAATGATTTATCACCAAAGGATCGTGACATCGCAATGGTTTTCCAAAATTATGCTCTCTATCCACATATGACCGTGTATGATAATATGGCATTTGGTTTGAAAATTCGTAAGTTACCAAAAGATGAAATTGAGCGTCGTGTTCACAACGCAGCAAAAATTCTTGGATTAGAAGAACTTTTAAAACGGAAACCAAACGCGTTATCTGGCGGTCAGAGACAACGTGTTGCTTTAGGACGTGCGATTGTACGTGATGCAAGAGTATTTTTAATGGATGAACCACTATCAAATCTCGATGCAAAGCTACGTGTTACCATGCGCTCTGAAATTTCAAAACTGCATCATCGCTTACAAACAACCACGATTTATGTTACGCATGACCAAACAGAGGCAATGACAATGGCAACGCGCCTTGTGGTTATGAAAGACGGACGGATACAACAAGTTGGTACGCCAAAAGAAGTATATGATTATCCTGAAAACGTATTTGTTGGTAGTTTTATTGGTTCACCAGCCATGAATTTCTTTACAGGGAAAGTGGAAAATGGAAAATTTATTTTAGGCCATATCAAACTAAGTATTCCAGAAAGAGGATTAGAAGCACTATGTGAAAAAGGTTATGAAAATAAAAATATAATTCTTGGTATTCGCCCAGAACATATAAATGATAGTCCAAGTATGTTAAAAACATTGCCTGATAATATTATAAATATAAAAATTGAAGTGGCAGAATTACTTGGAGCCGAATCGATGATTTATGGTACGATACACAATCAATCCTTTATTGCACGATTAGATACACGTAATGATTATCAAACAGGCGAAGCCATGAAACTTGTATTTAATATGAATAAAGTACATTTCTTTGATGCTGAAACACAACTACGTATTAAATAAAATAGTATTTTTTCGTACCAGAATCCACTATATCATTTCGGAAATTTTGTTTATTTAGACATAAATAAACCAATTCTCTTTATATTTAGGAGAAGGTAAAGAAATTATCAAAATAAATTTAAAAAAGTGTAGAACCTCATTTCTACACTTTTTTCTGTAAATAGAAATAAAACAACACGCCATCAACTGTATTATATACACCATACTCCGCCCCATGAAGTTCTAAAATGTTTTTTGAAATGGCAAGCCCAAGCCCCGTTCCACCTTGTAAACGTTGACGAGCTGTATCAACTCGGTAAAAACGATCCCAAATTTTATCTAATTGATCTTCTTCGATATGGGCACCTTTATTTTCGATACAAACTTTTATGCGACTTGGCTCATCTATTGTAGAAATAATAATATCCTCTTTTTCTGGCGTATAACGAATAGCATTCGTGAGAAAGTTGGTGATTACTTGTTCCATACGACGATGATTTGCAATGACTTCAATTGCAGAAAGATGTGTGTGAACATGTAATTGCTTTTTTGTTATCTCCATAGATAATTGTTCACATATATGCTGAATGGCTTTGTCAATATAAAAAACGTCGACCTGCATTTTATACGTACCAGATTCAAATTTTGCTAACTCAAGCATATCCACAATCAACATATCCATTTTATCTACTTCTTTTTCCATTGCCTTAAAGTAATACTCTTTCTTATGACTTGCAACACCATCTTTTAAAATAGAAATACAACTTTTCATAATACTTAGAGGTGTCTTTAACTCATGTGATACTCCTGAAATAAATTCTTTTCTTGTATGTTCTAATTGCTTTTCTTTCTCTATGTCTCGGTGTAATTTCTCAATATGTGAATGTAATGTATTTGAAAGTACATTAATATTTTGAGATAAATCACCAATTTCATCTTTTGTCACGACTGGAACCCTTTCCGTGAAATCTAAGTTTGCAATTTTCTTGGTTGTCTTGTTTATTTGTAATAAGGGCCGTGCAATCTTTTTTGAATAGTAAAAAGAAGCTAGAAAAATAAGAAGCAACACAAACATAATAATATAGACATAATACTCTTTTATCATTTGTACAGCCTCATCAACTGGCTGCAATGAAGTCATTGAAAAAATATATGTTATTGTACCGCTCTTATCCTTTATCGGCTTTATTATGAGCTTATATTTTATATCATTCTGCTCATAATTGATTTCTTGTAATGAATTATAGTTAATATTTTGTTCATTTAGTAATAAGTCTGCCTGAAACTCTTGTATTCTTTCCATGAATAAGTTGTTTGAATAAACAAAATTCGATTGTTCATTCCCACCCGTAAGTTGAACTTTTGTAATTTTCCCTTCTAGATATTTTTGAGGTACTTGTTCATCAAGTTCTTTTTTATGTTCAAATTTATGTTTTTCAAAGTACTCTTTAGAACTATATTTACTTTTAAGTTTTTCTCCAAGTTCATTTATTTTTTTATCTAATGTCGTATTTACCAAATTTGGAGTTGCTGTTTTAAAGAATACAGAATAAGGAATGAACGTAGCATTTTTTTTTATACCCGCCAAAGTAACTGTTTCTCCTAAAGGGAATGTTTCATTTGAAATATTCCTAGAATGATCGTTCGCAACCTTAAAATTATACAGTGGTATGGTAATTGTAGCATTTGCGAATTGAGTTTCTTTATTTTTAGACTGATCTAATTTTACTTCTATATAAAAATCATTTACATTCTTTAAATTCCCATTACTATCTAATGTTGTAATCCATGTATTATGTTCTCGATAGAAATCTTGTTCTAACTTTTGAATGGCTTGTGAATTTCCGCCGCTATTTAAATAATTTGTTTCAAAAGATTTCATGTTTGTTTTGGTATCATTCACTTTTTTATTGGCATAAAATTGCTTGAAGAATATGGTTTGTCCAACAAAAATGGTTGCTAAGATCGACATACACAACACTGTGGTTAACATAAATAATTTTAATACAATACCTGTTTTCATACTTTATCCTCCAATTTACAACTGGCTCGAACGATGGCTATAACAATCTTAGATTTACCCGCAAAGTATTATACATTCATCGACAAATAAATTCATAGACCCATTTTTGTAATTATTTGTATTCTCATAATGCATATACTTTGATTTAGTATTAGGTATGTAATACTTCAAATTCCGTATGAGTAAAGTTAATGTCTTTTCCTTCTATTATGGCTATAGATAATAGGAGGTGTACATGAATACCTATACAAGATAATATATAATTGAATAATTTTTTTAAACAATCCGACTATGGAATAGTTGTTTCGTACTTGCTAGTAAGAATAGAGGTAATATAAGGTTTTGTTGCATCCCTAACTAATACCGAGTAACGTATTAGCTTCGTCAAAGCGAGCTGTCAATATAATGATAGGAATATTTGAATCTTACAGATTCATTGGTAAACAGATCAACTGTCTGTTTCTGGTAACATGATAGTAAAAATAACTAAATGAACTTCGTTTTCTTCACATAAGGACAATGCTTCTTTTTCATCTATCGCTTCTAATACTTCATAACTTGAATTTAGTTAAAATGACTAGCGAGCACAAAAGCCAAATCGTTCTTGATAAACAAGAGCGATTTGGCTTTTGTGTTTAAATTATAAAAAATTCTTAAAGAAATATACTTTGCTTTTAACAATCGGTTTATTTTTGAACTTCTTTAATTTTAATATTTGCTTGCTTATAAAAGGATAATTTCTTCTGGTTATACTCATTCGTGTATTTATTAAACCTATCCTTATTTGAAAGAATTTGTTCATAAGACTGATTGACCATTTTTACTTTCTCATTAATTGATTTTAGTTTTTCATCTTTTGCTTGTAGCATTTTGTACAGTTCTTCTTCTAATTGTAATGATTTTTTATAGCTATCATACAATTTTTTGAAAGAATCAGCGCGATTTCTATACATATCTTGAACTTCTTCTGCCTGTTCTTGTAACCTCTTATCTGCTAATTTCTTTATATAGTTATCAACAGACTTCACTTCTTTTTGTGCATTGTCTAAGGCGGTTTTTTCTTTCTCTAATATTTTTTCACGGTCATGTATATTTGTTATAGCTTGATCTAACTTTTCTTTCACTACTTGATTATTTTCTTTTCCTTCAATTGTAATTTTCGTATATAACTCTTGTCCGTTCTTTTCTAATTCCGCTAATTTTTTTGTAGCTTCAAACATTGTCTTTTCTTGTTTTGCAGCACTTTCAAATGCTACATACAAATTTGCTTCTGGTTTTTGTCCTAAACAGCCTGACAACAAGGTTACAGATAGGGCTGTCATAAGTGCTAGTTTTCTATATATCAACTGCAATTCCTCCTACTTAGATACGATCATCTTTCCAAAAATTTAATGGGAAATGAGAGGCTTCATCATACACTTCAAATTCATAACCTTTATTACGAAGGTCATCAATAATTCTTTGTAATGCCTGCACTGTCTGTGATTTTTCATGCATTAAAATTACTTCGCGATTTTCACTAACCTGAGAAATCGTTTTTTGAACAACAGCATCTGGATTTCCTGGGAATTTCCAATCTAAAGAATCTATTGTCCAATCCCACTCTTTCATGCCGACATTTACCATTTTATCTCGTAATGCCTGTGTAAGCCCGGGCATACTTCCATATGGACAACGAACAAGATTTGGATGAATTCCAGTTACTTCTTTCATGATATTTTGCGCTTGTTGCATTTCTTCCACAAATTCGCCTTGGGTATACAGCTTTTTAAAACTGTGTGTCATACTGTGAACACCTGGATAATGCCCTTCATTTACTAAGCGTTTTACACTTTCTTTATGAGCTGGAATATTTCCGCCAATCATAAAGAAAGTTCCTTTTATATTATTATTCTTTAAAATATCTAAGATTTCTTTTTGAAATTGACTTGGTCCATCATCAAATGTTAAATATGCTACTTTACGAACCTGACCATTATATTTATCTGGCGCTGTTTTTCTTATTTCTACTTTTATTTGCTCACTTGCCAGTTGAACAGCATTTTCTTGGTTCATTACCCCTTTTGCAGGTGATGTAAAGAATTGAAACATAAATATCCCTAGTGTGATACAAGCGACTATTGATATAATCACCGTTATTTTTAATCCTTTTGTAAACATTCTTGTATGTCCTTTCTAGTTACCTTTAATTATATATTTTTTACTGAATAAATTTATTCAGTAAAATTGGAATTTGTAATTATATACTGAATTTTATTTTTGGTTTAATAGTCTAATTTAACTAGACTACTATTTTTTAAAGTATTCTATAACACCATTAACAATTCCAGAGGCTACATCTGCTTGGAATTGTTGTGAATTCATTCGTTGCTCATCTTCTGGATTTGTAATATAACCTAGCTCAAGTAAAATGGATGGTTTTTGATTTTCACGTAATACATAGTAATCACCAGATTTTACACCTCTGTTTTTTGCCTGTATCTGTTTGAATAAATGTTCATGTATTGTTTTCGCTAATGCTTGTTCCTTTAATCCCTTGTAATAGTAGGTTGTTACTCCTTTTACATCATTAGTTGTGAAACCATCATAATGAATACTAAGAAAGAGATCTGCTGATTTATTTTGAGCAATATCTACGCGATTTTTCAATGATACAAGCGTATCATCTTCACGCGTTAAAATTACAGTTATTCCTTTTTCCTCAAGTTTTTTTTGAATGTTTTTAGCCGTTTTGAGAGTTATATCTTTTTCTCTAGTTCCATTTGGTCCAATAGATCCAGGATCATTTCCTCCATGTCCTGGATCAATGACTATAACTTTTTCTAAAATTTGCTCTTTATTAATGCTTCCTTTTACTGTTGAACCTAATAAAAAATAAACTGATATAAAACCTATACATATCAGTATAGGATAAATAATTAAAATTTTTTTCACAAAAAAAATCCTTTCTTGAGCAACTTGTTTTTAGCTAATATGTTTAGAATTGGTGAAAGTAAACATAATATTGTGAGTGTTATAAACCATCTACAAAATATAAATGCATACGGTAAATTGATAAAATTCTCATTGCTTAACTGTCTATAAATGCTGTCATACCTTTTGGATATACTTTTAGAATAAAAGTTTTATGTAAAGATTAAATGCAGATAACATGCACTTTTTTTAAAGATTGTTATCTGTAAAGGGGGGAGCGTATACATTCATCAACTGAAAGTATATGTTTGTAGAAAGGATGGTTTTTATATGTGATTTTTTATAGGGATCCCAACAGAAAAATGGGTTTTGGTGCAAAGTTTCTTCACATACAAAACAATTGAGATGGTTGCTGCTAAATGTTATGTAGCCATTGTGGTTCTGTTACAAAGTTTTCTAAACGAAACTAAAATGTGAGAAAAATGATTCGAGGAGCATGATACATGGGATATTTTAAAGGGAAACAATTCAAAAAAGATATTATTTTGGTAGCCGTTGGCTATTACTGTCGTTTTTCTTTAAGCTATCGTGATGTATCTGAAATCTTGAAAGAGCGTGGAATATCAGTTCATCCAACAACAATCATGCGTTGGGTGCATGAATATGGCAATCTTATTTATCAAATCTGGAAAAAAAACAAAACTGCTCAATTATCATGGCATTTAGATGAGACCTATATCAAAGTCAAAGGGGAGTGGCTTTATCTTTATCGTGCGATTGATCGAAAAGGGTATACATTGGATATCCAACTTCGTAAAACAAGAGATCATCAAGCCGCCTATATGTTTATGAAAAGGTTAGCGAAAGCTTTTGGAGAACCAACGGTTCTCACAACAGACAAGGCTCCTGCTCTACTTT
>NZ_QORY01000033.1:0-13469 GCF_008368755.1 Bacillus sp. AR2-1 | reverse complement strand
TCACATAAAGAGCGAAATAAATCACAAAGGGGATCTTATATGAAAAACAAATTAGCTTACTTAGGGTTTATTGGTTTTTTAGGTTTTTTGGCACCTTTCTCAATTTTAAGTGAAAATTCGTTTTCGCCTCACTACTACTTTCTATTTTTTTTCTTTTTTTTATATGCAAAAGTTATACCAGATGAGCTTTTTATACTGCATGTTCGTATGGCCGCTACAAGGGCATTTTTTGTAACACTAGTATTTGGTAGTATGCTACTCTTAAGTGTTTCTATTTTTGAAAATGTACATGTAATTCGTTTATTTTTTGGACTTTCAATTTTAATACCGTTAGGAACTTTTCTAATTAATTTAGAAATATTTGAACATAGAGAAAAGAAAGGGATGCAGGATGACGCTGATTACTCGGATGAAAGAATATAGGGTAAAGTTAAATATGTCCCAAGGAGATTTAGCTAATAAAGTTGGAGTTAGAAGAGAAACAATTGGTAATCTTGAAAACGGAAAATATAACCCTTCATTAAAATTGGCTTACGATATTGCAAAAGTTTTAAAAGCACCTATTGAAGTGCTATTTTGGTTTGAAGACTAGTTTAATTCTAGTACAAGCGAATACAAGAGAAAAAATGATGAATGTTCTATTCATTCTCGGTTAACATAACGTCCTATTATCGGGATTCAATGTATTTAGGAGATTATTAAAAGTCCTCCAGATTGTTTAACTGGAGGACTTTCGTGTTTGTATAATTTTTGTTATTTTTATTCTACTTTTTTGTTTCACTCTTTTTGCTCCCTTGTGGAAAAAGAAGAGAAATAAGGTACAAGAAGGCTGCTGTTGCAACTGCTGACCAACTAATAGATATCCAATCAATTCCATCATGTTTGATCATACTAACAATTATAATCCCCATAAGAATACCTAAACTGGTTAAAAGGTATGATTTCCAATTTAAATCTGTTGATCCTTTACTATCTTGAATTATTTTTTCTTTCAACTTTCCATCACTCCTTAATAATTCATCGATTGTGATGCCGAATAAATCACTTAAATCAATAATAACTCCAATACTGGGGTAGTTTTTACCTGTTTCCCACTTTGAAACTGATTGACGGCTAACATGTATTTTTGTAGCAAGGTACTCCTGTGACCAACCTTTCTTTTCTCTTTCTTTTTTTAATTTATCTCCAAAAAACATATTGTTTAACGCCCTTTCTTATTTCAGTATTATTGAAGTGGATGGCTAAAGTAAAGATAGTTATAGGCGCACATAAAGGTGCAACCTTTTGTTGCATCTTTATGTGCTGCCAAATGGCTCGTTTGTTTAATTGTGTTATCTATCTATAACAAATTTTACCATAAAAAGAACCGTTTTTTATTTGCTTCTCAATTCTTATTTTGTATATCTTATTCATAGAGAGTTAACATAACGTCTCATTATCGGTAGTAAATGCTTCGATAGAATCTTTGTATTTACAGGTATTTTTCTTTTTTGTCCTGTTATCTTGTATATAGGATTTTATACATGGTTGATATTGTGGGGATCCGTAGGATCCTCGCTATTCTTTTTTTGAATAAAATCTTATATTAAATAAAAAAGATTTTGATGTTATTATCGAGAAGTAATACATATCGGTGTTAAAATCGGAATGTATTTCGGAAATTAAATCGTTTTTAAAATCGGTTTTCATATCGGTTGCTAGTACATTCCGATTTTGATTGGAATGTTGATTTAATAGTGTTTTTTAAGTAAAAAACGTATTCCGTTTTTTGGGGAGGAATAAAAATTGGAACTAAAATCGGAAATGCACACACCGAAAATTGTTGCGGATTTTTTAGGGATCACACCCGATTTGTTAAAGGTATGGTCAAATGAATTTAACATACAAACGGAGCGAAGTCAGGGAGGGCATCGCAGATATTCGAAGGAGAATATAGAAGAATTAAAAGCAATAAAAGAAAAAATACAGGACCAAAAATGGTCTTACGATCAAGTTCGGTCATGGCGAAACGGAGAACTTGATTCGTTTGTTTCAAAAGAAGAAAAATCAGAATTAGAAAAGAAATTGAATGAAGTATTAGAGAATCAACAGTTACAAAATCAATTTAATCAAGCACTCGTTCAAAAATTGCAAGAAATTACGAATGAATTGGTTACCACAAAAGAGCATTTAGCGAATACGGAGAAAAAATTAACTGAAGTAGAAGGTAAAAACAGTGAATTAGAAGTTTTTATAGAGAAGAAGCTAGAGAAGCGAGATCAGCTATTGCTTGAAAACATTAGAGATATGCAGGCTCAAAATCAGAAACAAAAACGGAAAGGTTTTTTCGGTTTGTTTAAAAAGTAAATTTGGCCGGTATTTTATGTAAGGTTCTAATGTCGGGAAAAGAAGAATAGAAATATAGCATACATACAATAAGGGAATGCAGTATAGATCAGTCTACAAGCATTCCCTTGCTATTGATATGTTATGTGTTTAGTAAAGTATTATTATAGTATAGGACCATAAATAAATATTAATAGGGTTATTAAAGCTTCAATTAAAGATATTATAAAAATTATTTTATAATTTACTTTTACGTTTTTATAACTTAATTTTTGACCTATATAATTAAGCAATAAAAATATAAAAAAAAGTGGAAGTGTAGATAATAAAATATTTAACATAATAAAACCTCCTTTTTTGTAAAATCTTGACTTTTCTAAAAACAAATGTAACATAGTGTTTGAGAGTGGAAAATATTTCAATAAAAGGGGGATTTTTGTGTCTTTGTTTAAACGTGTTGTAAAATTGTTATTTGTTTTTGGTTTAATCTTTTCAGGAATTGCTGGTTTTAATACGTCTAAGGTGTCTGCAGATTCTAAAGAGGTTAATTATCAAGCTTTAACTTCAGAACAGTTAAAAGAAATTAATGAGAAATTAGAAGAAATGAAGAATGATATTAATTTACAACTTTCTGAAGGTAAGGAAGATGTTTTTTCTAGTAGAAAAGTATCTTTTTCCGATGAGCCTTTAATTATGGCTTTTAATAGTGTTGATAATTTTAATGGTAATGGTTTTGCACTTGCGGCACAACAAAAGAAAAATTTCTCTGGTTATGTGGCTAATACATTTCCGGGAGCTGGTTTTAAACATACTGTTTCTGGATGGTTTTTATATGGTTCAGGTAAAGTAGGTAACTATGATTATGATCCAGATTTAACAGGTCCATTGTATTCTAAGAGCAATTCTACTAAAGCAAATAGACTTGATGACAGTGTAGTTCGTATTACTAGTAGTGGAACATTTAAAGCATTAAAGTATGCACCAGTTGAGTATACTACTAAGGTTGTTATTGAATTGTATGGTAGTGGAACGTATAGAGTTGTTACAGCTAAAATTAATTAATTTTTATGTCAGAATAAATAACTATTAGAAATATTTTGAGTGGGTGGATATTTATGAGAAAAGTCATTGCTGGTTTATTTGTTGCTGCAACAGTTTTATCAGCTCCGTTTGTGGGGTTTAATGAAGCTTCTGCGGCAAGTGCATCAAATGCAGTTTTACAAGCTAGTCAAACATCTTCATCAACTTCTAGGATTACTGTGAATGGTTCTATGAAAATAGTTGTTCAAAATTGGGGAACAAAAGATATAGGATATACTATTTTTAAAAGAGGATCTGTTTATGCGACTGGTAATCTAAAAGGTGGAAAAAGTTATAATAACACTATATCTTTGCCAAAAGATGATTATTCAGTAAGGTTATATTGTGGTGGTCCTTCTGGTGGTTCAACTGGTTGTTCTGGTCAGGTTTCTATTGCTAATAAATAAAAAAGCCCTGTAAAGGGCTTTTTTATTTTATTGAGGTACCGCCAGGATTTCGGAAAAAAACTAGGCTAAGCAAAAAATACAATAAGGGAATGCAGTATAAATCAGTCTACAAGCATTTCCTTGATATAAAGATGTTAATAATATTTTAATGATGTTACTACTATGTATGTCATATTGATTAAGAATAAAAAGATTAATATATCTAGTGTTAAAAAAACATATAATATTACTTTTATTTTTTTAGATATTTCATTTTTAATCATATATATAATGAATAGAATTGTAGTTGTTTGGAATAGCATGGTGAAAAATAAAAATGTAATAGCAAATACCATATTCCCTGGTGTAAATCCAGTATTCATAATGAGTAGAGAACTAATTATATTAAGAATAAGCGTAGTTAGTATAAAAAAATATTTGTAAATGTTTTTAATTTTGATCACCTACTTTAATTTTTTGTTTGATAATATAGTTGTTTATTTTTATGGTTATATATAAGTATTTTGTTATTGTTTTCGTCTACAATGTAAACATCTTTTTCTTGCCAATCTATTCCATGAGGTATATCTTTTTCAATTGAAAATAAAACATCTTTATTTCTAAAAGGAATTGAATTTCGATTAGCATGAATGTTTATTTCATGTTCTTTTGTTTGAATGCTATAATCTCCTGAATAATTGGAGAAAAACGGTGTTAATTTACTATAAATATATAGAATTTCTTTTTTATCGCTTTCTTGATAAAAGTGGGAATTAATAACTTTTAAATCTGATGTCTTTATGTCCTTTGGTATAAGTAAAAAAGCAATGAGACAATAAAATATAACAATAATAGTAATTAAAGAATATATGTAGAGAGCGGCTATTAATAAATATCTCTTATAATTGCTTTGTTTTATTATCTGATTTTGCAAATTTGAATCCTCCTTTAATAAAGAATCTATTGAAACATTAAATAGATTGCTTAAGGCTAATAAATTGGTTAGATCGGGAAGACTTTTTCCTAATTCCCATTTAGATATAACTTGTCTTGAAATAAATAATTGGCTGGCTACATCTTCTTGTGTCATTTTATTTATTAATCTTAAATGTTTTATTTTTTTTCCAATGTCCATATATGTACCTCCTTTAATTACTTTAATTATTTTAATGTTAAATAGTAAGAAACGCATCGTAGCGTTATAAAAAAGGCATGCAATGATCTGTTGCGAAGTCTTTTATTGTGATTTATTTTCTTAAGTATGGGGTGTCACCAGTATTTCGAAAAAAGTAGGATAAGAGCATGCAAGATTTTATACAGCTTTCTGGCTAATCCAATAACAAACGAGAATCCGAAAACCCACACTATGAGAGGAATGTATAAAAAATTGCATAGATTGATAAAAAGAAAAAAGGCGAATCCCTTATGGAAGTAAGGGATTCGCCTTTTTCTTTGCTACCGATAATAAGACGTTATGTTAACCAAGCATGTATAGAATATACAATCAAAAAAACACCGCACATCACTTTTTAAGAATGGTATAATAAGGAAAATGACTGGGGTGAAAAGCTAATGGAAGACTCTATGTTTGTGTTTCGAGTTATTTTCAATGCACTAACATCATTCTTTTCCAACGGGGTCTGGGTCGTTTTGTTCTTCTTCTTGTTAAATAAAACGTATGAAAACAAAACTTTCAGAACAGCATCGAGTATTATTACTGTTGTTGTCTTAGTATTTTATTTGTTTTATTACATTCGGAATAGCATGTAATGCCTTTCTTTGAATAAGGTAGGGAAATCCCCCAGTATCCAAGACTAAATTTTACCCATACATCATTTTTTTGATGTAGCTCTTGAAGATAAAAACTATTTAATTTTCAAGGAACAGTTATTAACTTAAAACTTATTATACGAGGAGGGTGTATCATGAAAAAAATATGCTTTGTATTAATTGTCGACGCTGGTATAAATTATGGTTCAATATTTTCTCTACCATTTTTAAGGAATCAGGATGATTTGAAGGAATATTTTTCTAAGTATTATGATGTTTCAATTAATTATATTAGGGATAAAAACTCAGTTGACTATTTGGTAGTTCCCAAACCGTGTCCACCTTTTGATAATGAAAATAATCTTCCAATAATTGAAGTACCAGCAATCTTATTTATGGAAAAGGATTTTGAAAAAATAAAGACTTATATAGACAATTATTTTTCTAATAACTCATAAAGAAAATAAAAGTACAGTAAAAAGAAGTCCGATAAAAAACGAGTGGCGTAGAATATTTCTATTAATCATTCGTTTTTTATTATATTTACATATATTTTTTAAAAGAGGATTATAGACGTTCTGAAAAAGATTAATTATAACAAGAACAGTGTTCGTACCCCAATAAGAGGGGTTTACTTTACTTCCAATAACGATAATTATGTAAATAAGCTGTCCATATGGACAGCTTATTGTATTTTTTGCTTAGTGTGTTTTTTTCCGAAATGCTGGCGGTACCCTTATAAGTACACTTGCAAGTATATTTATAGATGTACTTATAAGTGAATTATTTAAATTCTTGTCTATATAATTTAGACGAATAAATAGCTCCAACGAAGAATACAAAGGCTTCAAATAATATAAAGATTTGACGGAAATTCTCGATATCTTTACCAACTAAAGAAATAAATATGCAATTCATTAGAATTTGAGTAGTAAACATACAAGAAACAATTTTAAAATAAATAGGATTTGTTCTTTCATCTGGTTTACCAATTTTTTTGTAAATAATAATAAGTGCAATTACTGAACCCAAAAATAGAAGTGCTGTAAGTCCTACAACGATATTAAAATTGGCTGTACTTTCTAACATCCATTTATTTAATAGATCAATCATTATTATCTTCCTTTCCTACCATAAGAGAATATTTCTTTCTTCTTTTTCACTATAATAAAAAAAGAAAAAGGAAAACATCGAACTTTCTTACAAACATTCGTGTATTCTTACAGTTTTGTCATTTTGTAAATGTATTCATCGCCTTGCCCTTCACTATTTCCTTTAGAAAACATAATGAATTACGAGAAAGAGCGCTACAAGATCAACTCCCGAGAACAATAATTATGTAAACACGAAAAGTCCTCCAGTTAAACAAACTAGAGGACTTTTTATTCATCACTAAAAACAAATATCTCTTTTTGCTAGATCCTCAATATAGATTTCTGATAAATCCTTTGGTTTTTGCCCTTTTCTGGGGTCCCGTCCTACACTTTTTATTCCACGGTTCACTTGACCACGAGCCTCTACACCCTCAAACTCCCAAAGATAACCCCAGCGGGCAAAAACCGCCCTTCTGGGGCCACCTCTGGTGAGTTTGCATGAGGGTGCCCCTCATGGTCAAGTGACTTTCGCGGCATAAACGTTACGGACTCAGTGATCGACCCTTCTCTAGTTATTCCCCCATGTATTCCTATTACAAAATCTCTCATATCTAAATTAATATATTGTATAATATAGTTAAATCAGATTCTATGTGGTGTCACATAGAATCAAGTACATATTCTCCCCTACGGGGAGCCCGATTTGTCCGCCATAACGGCGTTAAATCGGGAAGTTCAAGAGCATTTCACGGATCGTCCCGCCGTCTTTCATCCGACGAGACTCAAGCAGGGCAAAATACGCCTGCCTTGGCATGATAAAAGCTGACGCTTTTCCATGCCTGCGGTCAGACTCATTCATTTTTGATTCTCGCTACGCTTGAATCAAAAACAAGCTCGGCAAGCCGAGTGAATGGTCTTCAGGCGTATTTTGCCCTGCGGGACTTCCTGGCCAGAATGCTTCGCATCTGTCCAGATTCTTTTTCTAAATCAGCTCACGCTTCTTAGAAAAAGACAAATAAAATTGCCTTCCGGCATTTTTATTTGTTTGATCAAAATGTGATGCCAAGCATCACATTTTGTATTCTCCAATCTATAGCTTTCGCTATTAGATTGGTTCATTCAAAGTCAGCTTTCGCTTTTTTGAATGAAATGAAATAAACATTTTTAAACAAATGTTTATTTCATAAAAAACGAACGATGTGAACATATGTAAATGTACACATAGCGAAGACACACAGCTTCGCTATGGATTCCTAAATAATTAAATACATAAATATAGCAAAGACAGGAGGCATCCCTATGGCCGCGCCACGAAAACATATAAGGATTCTAAAAACAAAAGAAATTGAAGGCATGGATATGCTTTGGAAAACTGGAACAGCTACCAGAGAACAAATGGAAAGAGAATATAACATCAAAGGAGATCGCCTGAAAAAACTTTGTCATAGCGGATATTTAGAAGAACGTACAGGAAAAATTGTTTTAGGAGAAAAAGGGATAGAAAAGTTTAAGAAAGAGGGAAAAGAGTATCAATATAAAACCGGTATCAATAACGCCAAACATGATATTCGTCTCTCTGAAAAATACATCTCTCTACCAAAAGAAACAAGAGAAACATGGAAAACAGAAAAACAATTGCATTCAGAGGCCCAGAAAAACCCCAAATACGATGATTTCAAAAAAAGAATAGTAGAGTCCCATCCGCAAGGAAAATTCCAACCAACGCCCGATGGGGCCGTCTATAGCGAAGCACATGGCGGTTATATTGCCATAGAAGTGACAACACGTAACTATAAGGAGATTGATATTCAACAAAAACAAGAATTTGCGAAGACATTTTTATCCGGATATGAACAACTATAGGAGGAGAAAACATGGCAATACAACCAACATTTATCGTTCCACCTACTTTTTATACAGTACATGAAATTATGGATAATACGAATTCACCCTATATCTTAAACTTACATGACATTCAGAAAGATCCACATAAGAGAAAATTAAGTGATGAATTACATTTATTCATCATGAAGCATTATCATAATCTATTTACATTTATGCTTCATCATCAGCCCTACATGTTAAAATCACAATTCTTGGACCTATTTGGCTACCAAAAAGGAAAAAAGAATAAGTCTAGAACACTTGGTTACGCCAAATTAAAAGAGTTAGAAGATAAACTGTTAATTGGTTCTAAATCCTTTTATGGTGCGGAATATATTTATTTATCTTATCGAGCTTACTATTATTTTGGCCAAGAAAAAAAGGTGCTACCAATTGCACCAGGAGAGAATGTACTCTTCCACCACTTTACTCGTATGGAAGACTATCTAGAATTAAATAAACAATATACAGACCCAATATTATTAATCGCATTACTTTGCTCTCACGAGCATTATTATCTATTACATACAGAACCCTTTTTCCCAATTCATCCGATACAAGAAAAAGATACACGTTACTTTGGAGAATACTTCCCAAACAATAAAATACCTAAAAATCTTGATATAGAATTTGTAACAGACTTTCTGATAAAGACAAAAAAAGAAAATAGAGGATTGTGGTTAATCAATGAAGAAGCACCCGATACTCAACTTCACGTACTCATTACATTCATTGATGAGCTCTTTAAGATTCTTACTACACGTTGTTCTCTTAAATTACTTATTAATGATCAAAAAGAATCCTTACGAATCGTAGCAAATATTATCCCAATACCAGGAACATCTTATATCACAATTAATAACCTAATCTCTGATATCTATCATATTGAATTTTTATTAAAAATTTGCTTCCCAACAGTGATAACAAGCTTTACCTTTATTGTGATGAACCAAGATCATGAACGTGAATTAAACAATGTTATAAGTAGAATTACTAAACTTAGAGAAAATAAAAAGAACTTACAACCATGGCAAGCTATGATTGATCCAAAAAATATTAAAATCCGGAATACAAATCTATTTAGACGTTTAAATTTCAACGATTCCTACGAATCACAGCGAGAGAAACCACTCCCACAGTAACCACTTACTTATCGTAAGTGGTTTTTTGGTCTTCTCCCTACTTTTGAGGTAGAGGCTGGCCGGGGTGTGGGGAGACCCCACGTATTACGTATCTAAAAATAGAATAAGAATTAATTAATGGACGTTAGATCAAGCGGTTTGGCTCGTATAATGAGTAGCTCAAGCCGATATGCCTAAATCCCACTTTTGAGTTTATCGGCTTGGCGATGAAAGCAAACGAGCCAAAAAAAGTTCCGCAAGGATGTTAGAAAAAAGAAAAGTCTTCGACTTTAGCCGAGGATTAACGAGGCGACTTTTTTCTAGCAAAGGTGGAGATTTTTGAGTGTTCTTCTCAAAAATACTACCTGTTCCTTGCGGAACTTTTAGCCCTATATATAAGAGTGAGATAGAGAAAATAAAGAAAGTCAGTAATATCAAGGGTTTAAGAGACATAGGGTGTACCCAAAAAGGAACACCTGTGTACCCAAAAAGGAACACCTAAAAAACGGAAAAACATAAAAAAAAAAAGAAAGCAATAAAAAATCACTCTCTTTTTAAAATATTTTATTTAAAATAAATAAATTGGTAATTTATGTTTTTTGCCATCTTCAGTTACAAAATTTCTAAGTGCTTTTTTAAAGATTCTTTGAGTTGCTTTATCCACTCCGTCTTTTGGAGAACAACACATAATATTAGGATTAACAAACCAAGTACGGCTTGTACAAATACGTCCATCTTCTGTTGTTGTGCCAGTTTCTGCAACAGCCAATAATCCTTTTTTCATTAAACCATTCATTAATTGAGAAACTTTTCCTCTAGTTCTATTCAATTTCTTAGCTAAATAAGTAGGCGTTGCACTATCAGAATCAAATTCGTTCTCTTTGCTAGCCCTTTCAACTAAAATATTTGTTTTGAACTCTACATAAGGTATAAGATCCATTAAAAAAGCTTTTTCAGATGTTGTTAAGTATTCGATTTCACTTAGATAATTATAGTTATCCATAATAATCTGCACAAATTTCACCCGATCCGTCGGCTTTTTCTTTTTTGCAATGAAATACTCTTCTCCTCCAGTCGCCTTACTTAATAACTGCAAAAGCATTGCTTTTTCTTCTTCTGAATAGCCACCAGCTTGCAATTGATTATAAATATTATCAATCTTATTATCTCTTTCTATTGCTTTTTTTTCAGCTTGTCCAAAATCTACAACTTTTGTCATAAAATAATTCTCTCCCCTAGTGGAAGGAATCAACTTTTATATGTTAGAATGTATATAGAATATATATTGGTTGATTCCAACCTTATTATGAAAAACCGCCTGCCGTCCAAAGCATGGGCGGTTTTTCTCGTTTATACGTCTTTCTTTATAATAACATGAAACCCTTGTTAAAGCTTTCCATCCCTTACAAAAACACAACATATAATCCTCTTTTTCTACTTTAAACTCATACGATACAGATATTATCAAAATAAGAAAAAGAACCCTAAAAACCAGGTTCTTTTTCTTATTATCCAATGTAAACTTTTAAATAGGTTTACATTCATTTTTTACTTTATAAAAATATCGAAAAACTCAAAAGAGCAATAATTCCCGAAAATAACGAAACCCCTGCAACAATCAACGTTTTTTGAATGATATACTTTTTCTTATCTCGCTTGTCTCTTTCCGCATTCACATCTTTATTTTCCATGAAAGCAACAATTTCAGCGTATGTTTTTATATTTTCACGTTTCTTAATTACGTCAATTTTTATAGCAGCTGTCATAGCAATTACCCAAAAAACAAATGGAATAATTAAACCTAAACTACCAAAATATTTAATTGCTAATCCTATTGATCCTACAGCTAAAATCAAAAATATAGCCATTATCTGGCCCAACTTATTAAATTTAACTTGCTGAAGATTATTTTTCATCATTTCTACGTCCCCTTTAACTAAGTCATCTAGAGAAACATCGAAAAGAACACTTAGAAGCAATAAATTGTGAATATCAGGATAACTTCTTTCATTTTCCCAATTTGAAATGGTTTGACGAGAAACATAAATTTTTTCAGCTAAATCCTCTTGAGAAAATCCTTCCCTATCTCGATATTTTTTAATTTGTTTACTAAGATTCATTTCGTTCGCTCCTTCTACATCAAAAATAGTTCAAGGTGATTGGTTTATGGTAGCAAATATCTTTATAAAAGCTGTTTTCAATATGTCAAAAAGCTTTATATACGTTTAAAAACCCTTATTTATCAACGTTTGTTAAATCTTAATCTTCAACCAAACAAAATAAACCTAATAAATTAAATATTATCCTCTATATTTAATTAATACAATATTATCAACCACTAAAAAAGAACCCCATAAACACAGGACTCTTTTTTGTGATCTTGAAAGTAAACTTTTGAATAAAAGTTTGTGTTTGAAAATCAATTAATAATAATATTTAAAAAAATAGATATTATAGTCGTTTTTCCCTATACTTACTATAAAGAGGTGAATATGAATGAAATTTAAAGTTAAAAAAAATCCTATTCATATAATGATATTTCTATTAGTAATTCTCATTTTTATTTCTATGCTTTTTATACAAGGAGCTAACAATATTTACTTAAGTTGTATGATCTTATTAAACATAATCAATTTTTTATTTATTTACAGATCGACTTATAAAATTACTGACAAATCATTAATTATTAACTATTATTTCACGAATGCTGAAATAGCTTTTGAAGATATCCAGCATATAAAATACTATGGAAAATCATCGAATTCAAAAGACTGGTCAAGACAACGATTAGAAATTATGTATGGATTATTTAATACTTTGACAGTCTGTGTACCAAAAAAAGAAGAAGAATTCATTAATTTATTAAAAAATAAATGCCCAAACATACAAATAATAGATAAGCCCATTAATAAATAAAAACAATGGGCTTATTTTTATTTAAAATCTAAAAACTACCAATGTAAACTTTTAAATATTAGTTTACATTCATCCCCCCTTAATCATTGACTTTTTAACGAATCCCTTGATATCCTCAATTTATACGATAAAAGTATACATTCAAAACACTATAAAATAAGAGGTCTAAAATCCATGAATAAGAAACCACATCTCATTGATGTCCAACCTATCCGTAGCAAAGAACAGATCGAAGATATGAAATGGGCTCTGAAACGTCATTGCTCCGAACGAGACTATATTCTCTTTCTTGTTGGTATCCATACTGGACTACGCGTAAGTGATCTACTACAAATCGAAACACAAACTATAGTAAAACTAAAACGAAAAAAGAGAAAAGAATTTAAGATCAAAGAAGGAAAAACGAAGAAAGAACGCATGATTAATCTCACTTCTATTTTTGATGAAGTTTATTCGTATGCTCAAACACTAAAAAGTACCTGGTTATTCCCTTCTCGAAAAGGAGAACAACCTATTAGTAAAATCCAGGCTTATCGACAATTACAAAAAGCCGGAGATTTTGCCGGTGTAGAATCCATTGGTACTCATACCATGCGCAAAACCTTCGGCTATTGGTTCTATAGACAAACAAAAGATGTCGCTATGTTGCAAGACATACTCAATCACAGTACACCACAAATTACACTTAAATATATTGGTATCAATAAAGAAGAGAAAGATAATATCTTAGATACATTTCAAATTTAAAAAATAAACCATGCTAAGCAAAAAAATACAATAAGCTGTCCATATGGACAGCTTATTTACATAATTTTCGTTAAGGGAAGTTAAAAGTATTAGTTTGAAACAAAGATGTATTGTTTCAATTCCTTTTTATTTCGCTCTTTATGTGA